>CAYWGE010000232.1:1657-3289 GCA_964457215.1 uncultured Pseudomonadota bacterium | reverse complement strand
TCTTCTCCAATCCCAAACCAAAAGCCTTGGCAGCTACTTCTACCGTAAAATCATCGACTGTGGGCCCTAAGCCGCCGGTTGAAATCACCACATCGACTTTTGAAACGGCATTTTGAAGGGCTTCCGTTATCTGGACTTCGTCATCGGCAATCGTGAGGTGCTGAACCACCTCAAAACCTTTTTTCCACAATTCTTGAGAAAGCCAAGCGGCGTTCGTATTCACAATATCGCCGCACAGCACTTCATTACCGATCGAAAGGATTTGAATTTTCATAGAGTATTCAAAGGATTAGATTTCTTTCCAACTCACTACTGGATGCTGTTTAAATTCAAAAGAAAGATCTCCTCCGTAAATACAGCCCCCCCGCTGATCTTCGGGGACACTGCTTCCTTGGAGGTCGTTTAAATAAGAAATGTTTTTTAAAAAATCGGCGTGAAAGGTTGCTCCCGATTTAATCTCCATCGGATAGAGAAAAGTACTTCGATCTTCTACCAAATCAACTTCATGGCCTTTTTGATCTCTCCAAAAATAATACGAGGGTTCTTGCCCTGAAAAATAGCTTTCTTTGTATTTTTCGGTAATCACCCAATTCTCAAAAAGATTTCCACGCAAGGGATGCTGCGCCAGTTGCTCGGAGTTTTTAATCTGTAAAAGATAACAGGCAAGCCCACTATCCCAAAAATAAAGTTTAGAAGACTTAATCAGACGCTTATTAAAATTCTTAAAATGGGGTTGCAACGTAAAACAAATAAAACTTGTTTTAAGAACAGAAAGCCAGGCATTGGCCGTAGGAGAAGAAATCCCACAATCATTCGCCAGCGAGGATAAATCGAGCAATTGCCCTATCCTTCCTGCACACAAGCGAATGAAGCGTTCAAAGAGGGCTAAATTTTCAACATTCAAAATTTGACGAACATCACGTTCAACGTAAGTTTGAAAATATTGAGAAAGCCATTCACTCGCATTAAGATCTTTATCGTAAATCCGAGGGTAGCCTCCTTTATAAAGAAAAGTATCGAGATCTTGATTCGCCGTCTCTTCTTTTTGCAGCAATTCTTGATGAGAAAAAGGAAGAAGTTTTGCAATGAAAGTACGACCCGCCAAGGATTGAGTCACTTTTTCCATCAGTAATAATTGTTGTGAACCCGTCAAAATATAAGAGTCTTGAGGATTTTCATCGACGAGTACCTGAATATAAGAAATCAAATCAGGGGCTAGCTGAATTTCATCGATAATGACAGGAGCAGGATATTGCTTCAAAAAACTACGTGGATCCTGAATCGCAAAAGTTCGAACATCGATCTCTTCCAAATTGACGTAATTATAATGAGGAAATGCATTACGACAGAGGGTGGATTTACCCGACTGACGCGGACCGATGAGGGTCAAAATCGGGTATTCCTTCGCTTTTTGAAGAAGATAGGCTTGAAATTTTCTTTTATACATTATTGATATTATTAACTATTTTCTAAATAGTGTCAAATGAAACTTTGATTTTAATTTAGCACCATTACTTGCCAAGATCTTGCGGACGGAGACACGAAATTCCTATGGAGCATGCTCTATAAAACTATAATAAATATGGATTAAGAATTAATTAACCTTAACCACATAATATTATTGTAACTATT
>CAYWGE010000232.1:0-1647 GCA_964457215.1 uncultured Pseudomonadota bacterium | reverse complement strand
GGAAGGCAAACTTTCTTTAAACGGGAACCCTCCCCTCCATCGCCTCATACCAATCCTTCACCTTCTTATTTTTTTGAATAATTTGAAAAGCGGCAGGCAGACTCTCTACACTTTTTAAGATGCCAAAAGCCGCGAAATCAGCGCCATTGGGTTTTTGGCCGCCGAAAAAAAGATCATTTTTAAATACTTCGGACCAGTCTTTTAAACATTTTTCAAAATGGGCGGCAGGATTTTCGATCTTTTGTTCTTTGGCGCTTTTTTTGGCCACGAGCGTCATCACTACAGCTCCCGAATATTTAATGAAGCGTTTTTGCAACCAGCTAAACTTTTCTACCTGCGTGATGTAATCAAAAGCTGCCAGGGCCGAAGTCATATCTTTATAGATAAGCGGCGGAAGTGCCCGAACGAGTTTTTTATCGCACCAATCTAGCCACGCATCTTCTCTCTTCTTTTTTTCCGAGTCAGTTTCAAAAACAGGATTCTCCGGATACTCCACATCAATTGCCCGCATAATCGGCGTGGAATCATTCACCTGCTTACCTTGCGCGTTAATATAGAGGGGCACTTTTTTATAATCTTTGGAAAAGGCAATTTCCTTTTTATTTAAAGGATGCACTTCAATGGTTTCATAAGGCACTTTTTTGTAAGCAAGAACCGTTCGGACCTTCCAGCAAAAAGGGCAGACTTTATATTGATAGAGTTTAGGCAGAGTTTGAGAAGGCATGTTTAAGTTCTCCAATGAGGGAAAGAATGAAATCGATTGGCTCTAGGGATAAACTTGGAGGGAAAACAAATCAATAATTTTATCTCTATTGAATTGTTATCTTCTCCTACCCAAGTGATGTATTTGTCTAGAAATCATACACTCAGCGTCCGAAAACCGGACACTGTCACTGCCTATTTAGTTTTAAATTAAAACTGAGCCTTGGCATTGCACTTGCTCCATTAAGGGGCATGTCAAAATTTCATGATCTACTAATAGGAAAATTTCTCCAAATCTATCCTAAAAAAATCCAACAGTTTCTAAGGAAAGACATCGTGTTTTCCAAAGAAAAACGCTTCGTGGGAAAAGAATCTGTGGAAGGTTCTTACGATTTAGAAACAAGACAAGTTATACTTTGGAATCCAGCACACAATGAAGAAGATCTGTTTCTTGTTCTCACTCATGAATGGGGCCACAAGTTTTACCACGAATGGCTTTCAGAGAACCAACGAAGAGAATGGTTAAAGCTAAGGAGCGTGGAAAATATTGATTTTAATTTAAAAACTACTTACTCTCATTTCCAGATTCCAGAAGAAGAATATTGCACTATTTTTAGTCTAGTTTCTTTAGTGCTTTATTGGAGAAGGAAAAACATGAAAAAGAAATCTCAAAAACTTCATGAAAAAATGAAACAAGAATTTCCAGAAGCCACTCACACTGTTAAACAGCACCTAAATACTAAACTCCCTCGTCAATCCTCATCCTCTCACTCGTCAGATCGATCTATTACAAGACGCGAAGTGGAAGCATTGAAAACCTGGATTCATAAAGCAATTCAGGAATAAAATACCCCCAATCTTTCAAATTTTAGCCTTTTTTCTCCATTCATTTGAGCAAAACGCTCCCAAGCAACCTTTTCAAAAACCTGCCGAAACAGGCTTGAA
>CAYWGE010000231.1:0-3290 GCA_964457215.1 uncultured Pseudomonadota bacterium | reverse complement strand
GACAGCGCTGATCAAGTGAGCTTCGACATTCTCTGGTGCCCGCATCAAGATCATTACCAAGCCATGGACTGTCGGGTGCAGCGTTATTTTGTGCAAGGTATGCTCGATGCTTTAGAAGAATTCGGAGCCTCTCACGGTTTTCAGGTTCGCTTTAATTCCACCATCCCTGCGGGTGCGCCGACTTGTCACTTCAGTATTTGGAAGGCAAGCCCGGATGAAAAGGCCCACTGGGCTGCGTATACGAAACAGTTAGAAGAAAAAGCCATTCAACTGGCTAAAAAATAAACCGGAGAAAATCATGAGCTTTGAAACTTTAGAGATTAATCTTGAAAATCAAATTGCCCAAGTGATTTTGAATCGCCCCGAAAAGGCAAACGCCATGAATCGTGCTTTTTGGAAGGAAATCCGAATAGCCTTTGAAGAGCTCGATCAAAATCCTGAGGCAAGAGTTGTAGTTCTTAGGGCCAATGGAAAACATTTTTCTTCGGGTATTGATTTGGATGTATTGGGAGAAATTGCGGGCCTTGCACAAGGAGATTGTCCGGGCCGAGCGAGAGAGGATTTAAGACGTTTAATCTTGAACTTTCAAGATTCGTTTACCGCCATTGAGAAGTGTCGAAAGCCCGTGATTGCCGCCATTCAAGGCGCTTGTATTGGAGGCGCTTTGGATATGATCAGTGCCTGCGATATGCGGTTTTGTACGACTGACGCTTTTTTTAGTATTAAAGAAGTAGAAATCGGAATGACGGCAGATGTTGGCACTCTGCAACGTTTACCTAAAATAATTCCGGACGGAATTTTGCGAGAGCTAGCCTATACGGGTAGGAATTTTGACGGAGCTGAAGCCTGCACAATCGGTTTGGCAAATCGCTGTTTTGAAAATCAAGAAGCGATGAATTCGGCAGTGAATCAAATTGCCAAAAAGATCGCCTCAAATTCTCCGCTTGCGGTTCGAGGAACCAAAGAAATGATTTTGTATAGTCGGGATCATTCGGTAGCGGAAGGTTTGAATTATGTTGCGACCTGGAACGCGGCGATGTTGATTTCGCTCGATATTCCCGAGACAATGTCTGCCAAGAAAGAAAAAAGGGCGCCTTATTTTAAGGATTGATCGTCAGGATGCCACATTTCTTCAGTTCAGGCAAAAATTCCCCGTAAGGAATAATGTTGTTTGCACGAAATCAAAAGATTGCTTTTCTCGAAATAATGATTCTTCGGCTTGCTTTGCCTTCACTTCAGAAATGCGAGCTCCCGACGATTCATAGTCAGTTTTTCCAGATCAGTTTTTCTCCTGCACTTAAAACCACATACACTAAAGCAATGCTAATCAAGCTTGCACCGGTGGGAAAAGAAAATAAAAACGAGAAAAAATAGCCAAAGGCGGGAAGAAGAGCGCCAATTAATCCTGAAACTATAAAGGCATCTCGAAAAGACTGGGTTTGTTTGAGTGCAATAAACGGCGGAATCACCATCAACGCAAAGACGGGCAGCCCCCCAAGAATTTTCAGCGAGGCGGTGATGGCAATGGTTAAAGTGAAGTAAAGAAATATCATCCAAGACTTCGAAGAAAGTCCCCGAATCTGCATGAATTCAGAATCCGCAGACACAAAAATAAATTCTCGACGAAAAATAAAATGAATCAAAAGTAAGGGAACACAAACCGCTAAAATTAAATGGGCATCGTGGGGAGTGACCGCTACTGCATCACCAAACAAAAGACTATCAATGCTGTGCCGACCTTCGGAGATTCGGTCTCCTATCATCATAATCAAACCCGAAGCCCCAATATAAATCAGCCCCATTAAACTCTCGTCCGGGTATGCATTGTTTTTTCTAAATTTTGCGAAAATAAGGGCCGTAAGTGCAGCCAGGAAAAATCCCGCAAAGAGAGGAAGCGAAGATTCGCTCGAATGTAGTCCTAAAAAATCTAAGACTAGAAAGCACAGAAAAATACCCAAAGACGCTCCTTGAGAAAGGGAAAGCGTCACAAAAACAATGCGGTTCAGTAGAATATAAACGCCTAAAATAGAAAGCAGCAACCCACAGAGGCCACCCCCCAAGATAGGGTCTTTCCATAGAAAGGAGGATTCTAGAAAATGAGAGGATTCCTCTGGGCGTAGAGCGACCATTGCCCCAAGAAGAACCATGCTCACTAAGCTATAAAAAATGAATCTGGAAACGGCCGTTTTCTTCATGCACGTGTACGGGTTCTCCGTAAGCCTCCGATAAAGTGGGTTCATTTAATATTTTTTCTACAGGACCACAAAATGCACGACCCATGCCGAGCAAACAGAGCCAATCGATTTGATTAATAATACGGTTTAAGTCGTGATCGATCACCATCCAAGAAAAGCTGCGCTCTCTTTGATAGTTTTCTAAAATTTTCCAAATCTTTTCTCGGAATTGGTGATCGAGAGAATTGTGGGGTTCATCCATGACTAAAACATCGGGCTCATCAATCAAAGCGCGGGCGATCAGTGCTCTTTGACGCTGGCCGCCTGAGAGTTCGCGTAAAAGTTTTTTCCGCAGAGAGAGTAAATCTAAAATCTCCAAAATTTTTTCAGCTTTTGCCTCAAAACCTTTTGTTGAAAATTTCCAGCGCGAAGGCATTACCCCCATTTTTAAAACATCGTTGACGGTAAGTGGAAAGAGCTTATCGATTTGATGTTCTTGGGGTACATAACCAAAGCGGATGGCCGGATCCCATTGATAAGAGCCAGCTAGAGCTGGGATAACGCCCAAAATGGTTTTGACAAATGTCGATTTGCCCGACCCATTTCCCCCAATAATTCCTACCCGGACTCTTTGAGGAAGAGTGAGAGAGAAAGGCGCGATCAGCTTTAAGCCAGAGTACCCGATCGTTAAATTTTTAAGTTGCAAAAGAGAATTCACATTACTTTCTTTATCTCACCGATCAGATGATCGATCAAATCAAAATAGGTTTTAATTCCTTCTTCTCCTGTATCGGTTGGAAGATTTAGCATGGGTATTCCACTCTTCTCCGAAAGATACTGTGGGATTTTTTTAGGATAAAAATTTTCTACCAAAATGGCCTTTACTTTATAGTTGGGAAGCATTTTTAGAATTTCATCCACTCGCCCTGAGCTAGGTGGAATCCCAGGTTTTGCTTCAATGGTGGTGACAATGTTTAAGCCTACCCAATCGGTAAAATAGCTTAAAGATTTATGGTAGGTGACAACATCCTTTCCTTTAAAAGAAAGAGTATCTTTTTCCCAAACCTTTATTTTTTCATTAAGACGCGTGAGAAAATTTTTGAATCGATCCTCGTA
>CAYWGE010000230.1:0-3310 GCA_964457215.1 uncultured Pseudomonadota bacterium | reverse complement strand
AGGTTATCGGAGTTTGCTGGCAACGCCTACAGGCGAAGTATGGATAAATCCAAATGGAGGCCCTTCTTTAGCTACTGCAGGCTCAGGGGATGTATTGACAGGTATTTTATTAGGACTATCCGCTCAAGGGCTGCCCTTTTTCTTTGCAGCGATGGCGGGCCTGTGGATTCACGGAAGAGCGGGAGATCTTTTAAGCCAGAAAAAAGGTGAACGAGGAGTGTTGGCTGGAGATATCGTCGAAATCCTACCTCAAGTTTTGAAAGAGTTAGAATGATAAAAGAGTTTATTTCAGAAAGCTCTACCCAAACTCAAGACTATGCCTCCGTATGGGTAAAATCTCTCAACGCCGGAGATATTGTTCTTTTAAGTGGCGATTTAGGGGCAGGGAAAACCACCTTTGTAAAAGGATTAGTGAAAGGGCTGAAAATTAAGGGTAGTGCTGTTCATTCACCCACTTTTTCTCTTATCCATGAGTATTCGGGGCCTCTTTCTCTTATTCATGTCGATTTATATCGTTTACAAAACCTGGAAGAGTTCCAAGAGCTTTGCTTAGAAGAGTATTGGCAAAGGCGGGCCATTTGTGTAGTAGAGTGGGCGGAACGTTTTTTAGATCAATGGCCAGCATCTGCTTACTGGGTGAAAATCCAGAAAAAAGATAAAAACCACCGCCGGATTTCTATTCAAAAAAAATATGAGTCAGAATAAAAATCATATAGAAACTCAGCTAATTCCTAAAACTGCTGCCACGCCTACCTCTACCGATCCTTTGCAACGATATTTGCAACAGGTGTCTCAATATCCCATTCTCTCAGAAGAAGAAGAAAAAAACCTTGTGGAGAAAGTAAGGGTTCATAAAGATGTGGAAGCTGCACGAACGCTTGTCACTAGTCATCTGCGTTTAGTCGTAAAAATTGCCATGGAATACCGCGCTGCTTATCAAAATATTTTAGATCTTATTCAAGAAGGAAATGTCGGGCTACTTCGAGCTATTAAAAACTATAATCCCGATAAAGGTGCTCGGTTGGGGTATTACGCAACGTGGTGGATTCGCTCTTACATTCTCAAATATATTCTTGATAATTTTCGTTTGATCAAAATTGGAACCACTCAAGCGCAGCGTAAATTGTTTTTTAATTTAATGAGAGAAAAGGAACGCATTGAAAAAATGGGATTTGATCCCGGAGCTAAGCTCTTAGCAGAGCGCTTAGATGTGAAAGAAGATGAAATAAAAGAAATGGATCAACGACTTTCTCAATCGGAGCTCTCTATTGATGCTCCTGTGGGAGATGAGGGAAGCCTGCGAGTTGATTTTCTAAAAGATAATACGGAACTTGCTGATGAAAAAATTTCAGACCGTGAATTTAAAGATGTTTTGTTCGAAAAATTAGGGAGTTTTTCTAAAACTCTTAATCCGAGAGAAATAAAAATATTTCAGGAACGTCTGGTTTCTGAAATGCCTAAAACCCTCCAAGAAATCGCTACAGAAAATGGAATTACACGCGAAAGAGTTCGCCAAATTGAAGAGCGAATTAAAGAAAAACTAAAGCTCTACTTTGAAAAGAGTGGTTTTAAAGTTGAAGATCATTTCAATGCTTGAGAGCTCCTCTTAACAAATCTTAACATCTTTAACTCTTCACACCTTTAAGTTCCTTTTGCTTTCTGGCTAATCCCCCCTAAAAATGTTAAAAAGTCTAGTTTTCTCAAATAGATAGCCCTTTACCTCTTTTGAGGAGAAGCGCAGAATAGTATTAACGTCTTTAGTGAAAGAAGTGCATGGCCCAAAAAGGGGGGGCTGTTTTATGAGGTGGGCATTGCTCCGATCTTCAAAAGGAATTTCCCTGTTAGAAAGTGTGGTCGCACTTTTGATTTTGTCGTTTGGTATCTTCGCTTATATTTCTCTTTTTTCCCAAATGAGTACAGCAACTATTGAGGATGAACTTGCCTCTACCGCTTCCCGCCTTGCGAATCAAAAACTAGAAGAAGTTTTAGCCACCAAAGCCAACTCTGGATACGCAGGAGTAAACTTAGGCACCACAACAGAAAATATTACCTATGCAAGTCATGCTTATGCCCGACAAACGACTATCAATTACGTTGATGTGAATGATCTCCAGACAATTTCAGGAAGTGATACGGGCATTAAAAGAATTGATGTAACGGTGAGTTGGAACGACAGTAGTACTAGGCAAATTCAACTCACCAGCGTGGTGGGTAGTTATTAACGGTGTAAAAATATGAATAAATTTTTTCAAAAAATAAAAAGTAAGCGAGGATTTAGTTTGGTAGAGTCCGTTTTGTCTTGCGTTGTGTTGGCTATTATCGCTCTCACTTTTGCTTCGCTTTTTGCGTATGCCATCGATTCATATGAAGATCTGAGTGCTCGAAACGAATCTTTAGACAATGCACGCTATTCATTAAATCGAATCAGCAAAGAGTTAATGTATTTGCAGCCCAGTAATATTATCTCTATCTCCCCCTCTCAACTTACATTTACCGATCAAACAGGGACCTCTACAAGTTTTAATACAGCCCTTTCCGGCGGGGTTTTGAATCTTTACAGAGGCTCGGATGTTTTAGCACAAAATTTAAGCTCCTTTAGTTTTGCCTACTATGACGCAACAGGCGCTTTAATTACCGATTATTCTTCTCCTGCTCTACTGCGGCGCATTCAAATTAATATTTCTGTAAAAGATACCAGTGGGCACAATGATGTTGCTTTAACCACTGAAGTTTATCCTAGGAATTTTTATTATAGTAATTTTCAGTGAGAATTTTATGAAAGTAAAATCTATTTCAAATAAAGCGGGCATGACGGTGATCGAAATTATTTTGGTCATCCTATTTTTAGGACTGACCGGCGTTGGGCTTTTGAGAAATCTTGATTTAAGTGACCCCACCGCAGTTACAACCGCCCGAAATAAAGTCGCCCATGATGTGCGTTTTGCTCAACACCGAGCTTTAGTTACGGGGATTGCTCACGGCTTCAGAACCTTATCCACTACCAGCTATGAGATTTATCAACAAACTCCGGGCAATGCCATTCTCGATCCTTTAGATCAAAAGCCTATGCAAGTTTCTTTAGCCACAAACTTTCAAGATACAAGCTTTCAACAAACTTATCAGGTTGAGTTTGATGCATTTGGAAGACCAACCATCGGCGGAGGAAATAGTATTACTTTAACCAATGGAACTCATAATAAAAATTTCACAGTCACTCAAAATACGGGAACTGTGATCACACCCTAGCTGACCTAGGGGAGGGGGGCTTATGAAAAAACAACTTTTAAATGCCAAAGGTTGGGCATCAATC
>CAYWGE010000229.1:0-3317 GCA_964457215.1 uncultured Pseudomonadota bacterium | reverse complement strand
ACCCGGAATAGGCGCTCCCCCTGAGCTACCGTTAACCCCACTCCCTCCGCCCGCACTACAACAGCCAGGCACAGAGCTTCCTTCCGGATCACAAGAGACTAGAAGACATTGAGGAGAAAGGTCGAGAGTGGCAAAACAACCATCGCCTACGGTCCCCACACTCGAAGAATCCGCACCGCGAGAATCTCCACAGGCATCTGGAGTAATGCGGCACCACATCGATTGAATCGAAGCTCCCCAATTGGTCGATTGAGATACACAATCTTTAAATCGAGTGAGTCGCATATCGGAGTAAGAGCAACTACTATTACAGCTATTACTATCAGGGTCGCATTGCTCATAACCCAAGCGGCGGATGATGCTGTGCTCTTCACGATCACCTGAGGTACGATGATCTAAGGCAGGTAATGTTGTTGCTCGGGTTACAAATCCATCACTTGTGGTTTCGGTATAACCCTGCCAACCCATATATTCGAGTGTGGCATGCAAGAGCTCATGAACCGCCGTCACATAAAATTCTTCGCCCCCTCCGAGCGCATGGGCGGAATCGAACACAATCACTCCTCCTCCCCGGCTTTCATCAAAAAGCCCCCACGCATCTTCACTCTCTACAATATCTCCAAACTCTGCATTTTCAACCCGATCAGCCCGACTTAAAATGGCACTTAAAACCGTCGCCTCTCCTCCTCTAACGGTATACCCCCTTCGTTCAAGTTCCTGAGTTAAACGAGTGGCGAGAGAACCGGCCTCACTTCGAATGCGTTCGGCCGCCTCCCGCGCATGCGCACGCCGCGTTTCTTCTTCGGTTCGGGCTTGTTGAGTTTGGTTTTGATGAGAATCGTTTTGATTGTCTTCATCCGATGATAAATTCAATTTACAAACAGGGCTTCTCGCAAGATCAGTCTGTACTTGGAAAGGGCCTGAAACGGATTGCACCGCACACTGCATCAATCGATTCATTTCGGGATTCGTCGAGAATAAACGTTGGCTGCCGGTGGGCATTCCACAACCGGATTGTCCCCCACCTCCACCACCACCGCCCCCGCTTCCTCCACAATGACTTCCCACACTCGACCTGGCAACTCCGAAGAGTGTATTGGGCGAACCCGCCGCCCCATCGGGTGTAGGTCTTGGAGAGGGTGCAGAAGCTCCGCTGCCTCCGCGTGCACCGCCTAAAGAAGGCGATGAGCCTCCATGAAAAGAGGAACCACTGCCCAATCTTAACCCTCCTAAATTTCCTAGAGTATTATTGATTTCTCGCATCATCTGGCAGGTGCGCATGCTGCGGCATAAGCCGCCTGCATTTGCCCATTCGAGCATACTACAATCTCCTTCACCCCAATTTCTAAAATCGACTAAGCGTTGCACAAATTGAAACGGGCTCAGCCCCCGGCTACTCAGTTGATTTAAAGGATGGTCCAAGCGAAACGGATCTTCCGCCCAAATGCCAAAGGTTTGAAGAGTCGAATGCGGTGCATTCTGCGCATCTTCTAAAAGAAGCCGCATCAAGCTTAAGTCGCAAGAGTCCCCAAACGAAGCTCCCAAACTGGGCGAATAGGTATAAGAACCAATTCTTAAAGCCCCATAACGATTGTTGGGCTCGAGCTGCCAAGGGGCAGTTCCAATCGCTGTTATATTTGCTTCGGGTCGACTAAGATCTCTCGGCAAACAAAACACACGGCTAACTTGGGGAATTTGAAAATATTTCGCGGCATCAAACAAAACAATCACTAAGGGCAAACTATTATCAATCAAGGCACGCGCGACTTGTGTTCTTCCACCTCGGAGCAAACGATAATACAAATCGAGAAGAGCCGAAGAATAGCTCGCGTCGATCGACGAAAAATCAAGATTACTTAAGCAGCGGATGCCTTGTTGCACTTTAACCAAAGCTTCAACAGCTTTCTGTTCATGATCAGTCGCCGCAGAACGGGTGTCTTTGTAGGGGATATGAGAAAAATAATCACTTAAAGCCGATGCCTCTTGGCCATTGTCTTGAGTGTATTTAAAAATCACGTTGCTACAGCTTGGCGCATGTGTGCGAAATCCTAAAGGATGCACCGTCTCTACAGCCATCGCATTCACGATCTTTCCCGCGAGTGCCACTTGTTCAGGGCTCAATGCCGCCCCTGCCTGAATTTGTGCATCGGTTGGCAACAACTCGATGGCTTGATTAATCACTTGATCTAAACTTTCAAGTGTAACCCCCGCCAAAATCCGTGCTTCGGGAAGTTTTACAGCTGGTGGAAGTTTCTTGGGTTCATTCACTAAACCAAAACTTTTCAAAACTTGATTGAAAGTTTTTAAGGGATCTATTTTTACACGAGGAGCAGGCACAAGCGGCGTCAACGAAGTGCTGGAACGCGTCATTTGTTTGATCATCTCTTCTTGTGCTTGCAGTGCTTGAGCGCGCTGGTTTTGCTTTTGATTAAAGAAATCAAGCGTTAAACGATCTAAGGTTTTTCCTTTTTCTTCAACGGCAGAAGAACCCCTCAACGAGATTGTGCCTGTAAGGGATGGAGTGGGAGTAAAACCTGGCGTTAAAGCCAAAAGTGAGGAAGAGTTTAAAAACAGAAGTGATAAAACAAAAAAGATTTTCTTTTGCATAGGCCCCTTTCAAAAAACCAAATCTCAAAGACGTGTTAAGAACTAAAAAGTTTTTTTTAAAAAATTACTCGCCTGGAACATTCGAACACTCACCCAAAAAAATCCCCAGCCAATCGGAGGATTCAAAATTCCTGGAAAAAATAAAATAAGAAGTAAAATAGCAGCCCAACGCCGGGGCAATTTTTTAAAACAAAAGGCAACAATTGAGTTCAAAACAAAACCCAGCAATCCCGCCCCAATTAGTGTTCCGTAAAACTCAAAACTCTCTTCAGAGATTTTGGGGTAATGCACAAAAAATAAAGTAACTCCGCTTAACAAAATAGCGAGACAAATACCGGCAAGTACCAGAAAAAAGATTTTAAGAGCTCGGGCCGATTTTAATATTGCGTGAGCCTGTTCTACGGTGCGGATCGACGAAAACATGACATTAAAGTTTTTTTCTAGCGCAGAAGGGGATGATTTTAAATCTTGCGTTTTACCGGTGCTAAGTGATTTGCCATCCACTAGAAGGTCATAGGCGTAGCGAAGCCCTAGATTTTTAGTGCGGATCACCACTGCACAATCATGATTTCCAACTTTGAAGGGGAGATCGGCCCCAAAATCGATCAAATTGGTTTTGACATTAAACTCGGGCAAAACTTTTCCATCCAGTTTGACTTCTCGGCGCCCCGTCACATAACCATGCCAAAGTTCAACCCAATGCTTTTGCT
>CAYWGE010000228.1:0-3332 GCA_964457215.1 uncultured Pseudomonadota bacterium | reverse complement strand
TGCAGTGGGCCAAATTTATCAGCAAGCCGGCTTAGAAGCCCCGGCCATTCTTCCCAACATCAATCCATTGACCCAGTCTCCAATCGATTGGGATAAAATGATGGTAGATCAAAGTCTGGATTTTTTGGTGCAGCAAAACAATCGACAAACTCTGCTGCAAAATATGCAAAGCAACGAGCAAAAGAATAAACAAATGGAAGCCTTGCTTCTAAAACTTTTGCAAACCGGAAATATCGATATGGCGATGTTGGTATTAGGCCAGCTGGAAAGCCATGCCGCTCAAGAGATGGTGGGTAATTTAACGAAACAAATTCAGCAAGCTCAACAAAAACGCCGGGAGCTTAGCCAACAAATAGCGGGCCTCAATGGAAAAGAAAATCAAAACCAACAATTACAAAACTTACAATTGGGAATGAGCGAAGTTTCCGACACGCTTCAAATGATTCAAACCATGATAAAAGATGTGGCCGATCAAAAAAATCGCACGATGGAATTCACAAATAATCATCTCAATTCCGAAAACCAAACAACGATGAGTATCGTGCGAGGGATGAGAGGATAATAAATTCATTACCTCCTAAAAACCCCTCTACAAAGAGGGGGTTTTTATTTTTACTGCCTGCTGTGTGAACCATGTGTGACTTTTTATCTGAAGAGTTTACAAAACTGCCACAAAAGAGACATCAGCCCCTCATCCAAATATCTTCTTAGCTAGCCTGCAAAAAATAGAAAAATCTAAAATCAAAAGGAGTCTTGTATGGGAACAAATAATATTGCAAACACGCGCAGTTTAGCGGGAGAGCTCTTCGCACAAGGTAGTGGTCCTACCCAGGCAAGGCGTCGCCGCAGGCATGCAGCAGCACCTACGCCGCCACCCCCCCCTCCCCCACCGCCCGCTCCCCCTTCTTCTCGGTTTCATGTTTTGGTTAATTTTCAATCCAATTTTGGCGCGGGACGTATCTATACCCCCAACACTCAAGCTGCCGCCGCACAACACAGTGTTGGCATTGGGGGCTCGGCACAATTCGTCGCCGAACTTCTCAGAGGAGAAACCGGTTACTTGGGGGTGGGCCTGTCTGTTTCCTACTCCACTTTTATGACAACCAGCCCTCTTCAAAACTCGTCTTATGGCCAACTTTCGGTAGTGGGCTTAGTAGAAGGGGCTCTTCATGTAGGCCCTGCCGATATAGGGATTCAGCTCGGATTAGGCCGCGATTCTCTAGCAGGAGAAAGTGTTGATATAGGAATGCCTCAAACTGCAAGATTTACTCATGGGTCTGACGGTGCATTAGGCTTAGAGCTCACAGCATTTGGAGCATTCATTCACCGTTCTATTCGCGTAGGAGCGACTCTTCATTTATCACCCGGAACTTATTTCTTAGAGTCCACAACAGGAAGAATTCCTCTCACCCGAGATCTGACTGCAGGGTTAGCGCTAGGGTGGGATATTCCTCAATCACTTGGACTTTAATTTTAGGAGCTTAACATGAAAAAAATATCACTCTTCACTTTTGTCGCTGCCTTCTTTCTTTCTTCTCTAAGTTTTGCAGCAACTTTAAATACACCTCCGGGTTCGAACGGCGGACGCATTTGCAGTGTCACTCAAATCATTGACGATCAAACGGTAATGGGCTCTCTGCGACGAGCCTTAAACCAAGGGTACAATAATCGCGGTCCTGGGCTTCCAGAACTTTGTTCCGAAAAAATTTCTTTAGATCTGAATGGAACAATTCGGTTGAGTAGCCCCATTCTTTTAAATTACACCACCAGTACCGGCTTTACCTTTGAAAAACCTTCCAACACAGGTGGCGCTCTTATTTTAGATGCTTCTGGATTACCCGCCGGGAGCTGCGCGATCACTATTAACGCTGCGCAAATCACTCTACGAAATATTATCATTCAAGGAGCAAGTGCTGCTGGAGTTTGTTTAGAAGCGGGGGCCAGCAATGTTACTCTCGATCGGGTTACCGTTATTCAGAGTGGACAAGGTGTTTGGATAAAAAATGGCGCGCGACGCAATATTATTCAAAACGGCGCTTTTTATAGTAACCGAGGGTTTGGAATAAAGTTAGACGACGCTACTCAAAACCGCGTGACTCAAAATGCGCTTTATAGCAATGGGACGGGGCCTTTATCTTCGCCCGCTTCTGAGCTACAACCCACACTCAGCTCTGCAGCACCGACTAATGAAACAAATACTCAATTCTCCATTTCGGGAAGTGTTTCTAGCACCGTAGAAAAAATTGAAATTTATAAAACCGTACCGACTAATTCTCCCACAAATTATTTGGGATTTATCGATAATTCCAATCCCGATTTTCAAGGGCTCAATTTCATTCTTAATAACGTTACAGCCAATAGTGGGGATACTTTATTTGCCATTGCTATCGCCGCCGATGGCACAACCAGTCCTATTTCACAAAGTCTACGTTTAAGTTCGGCGGGCTCCGGCACCGGAACCACTGGTCCGGTATGTATTCCAGGTCATGCTCCCTACTCTATTCGTATTGATACCGATCATGACGGACTTCCAGATTCAGTCGAAGACGCCAATCGCAATTGTATCGTGGATGTTGGAGAAACAAATCCTAATAATGCTGATAGCGACCAGGATGGAATCCCCGATGGGATCGAAGATCGAAACCACAATGGCATTGTCGAACAAGGGGAAACCAACCCTAATAACCCCGACACGGATGGCGATCGCATTCCCGATGGAGTAGAAGACAAAAATCATGATGGAATTGTAAACTCCGATGAATCGGACCCTACTAAAGTAGATACAGATGCAGACGGAATTCCTGATAATTTCGAAGACGCCAACTTAAACGGAATCTGTGATTGTGAAGATACAAACGCCAATGGTGTTTGTGAACCAAGAGAAGTGCTCGCCGAAACTTGTGCCTATCTTGCAGACACCGATCGTGACCGAATTCCGGATGGTACAGAAGACGTAAACCACAATGGGACGCTGGATCCGCTTGAAAGCGACCCGCGTCTATCCGATACCGATGGCGATGGCCGGCCGGACAACGATGATCCCTGCCCAAGAAACCCGAGTTCCATCTGCCAACGGCCTTGCGTCGTAGGTCAAACGCCTCCCGAAACCTTAGATACCGATCAAGACGGTATTCCAGATGCAGTGGAAGATCTCAATCACAATTGTCAACTCGATCCAAACGAAACAAATGTCTACCTTCAAGATACAGATGAGGATGGTGCACTGGATGGAACGGATCTTTGTCCACGGAATGCAGATCGCGCTTGTAACTCTACTTGCGTGGCGGGAGCAATGATCCCTGCCAACCGGGATTCAGATGCAGATGGAATTC
>CAYWGE010000227.1:0-3370 GCA_964457215.1 uncultured Pseudomonadota bacterium | reverse complement strand
TTCATTCGCAACTAATTTATTAAGTTCAACGCTCGGATGATCGTCGACCGGTGTTAAAACGAGCCGAGACTTATTTTTATATGCTGTAAAAGCTTGGAGAGGATCTACAATTGTAATGTCCAGCTTTTTTCCTAATTCGTGCAAATTTTTATGAAATGCCTGGAATGTGTACTTGGCATCAGGTTGAGGTGCATACATTTGCGGAAATAGTAGTATCGCAAGCTTCGATCCCGATCTTCTGACCTCCCTACTTAAATAGGTGATTCGCGTTTCGAATTCCTTCCACTCGGGCGAATTTTTGTCGGTATACATTCTAAGAAACATTTTTTGATTTTCAAGATCGGCTTTCCTGACAAAAAATTGACCGGCAAGCAAGTGGTATATCCGTGAATCCCGTATAAATTGAGGAAAGATGGCATCCGCCCGTCCCCTATATTTTGAGTTGTTCACATCTACCTTGTAGTGAGAAAGACCCAGAAGTACCAAATCGGGATTGTATTGTTTTCCTTCCCAAAGATATCTATTGACTATTTCGTTAAAATTAAAACCCCATTGTGCAGCGTTTATTACTTCGATTTTTTCAGGGGTCTTTTTTTGAAGACCTCTTTCGATAATTCTGGTATATGTATCAAGAGGGTTATCGATGTACCATCCAAATGTATACGAATCGCCGATTGTATAAATGCGGTACGTGTTTTCCGGCTTTTCAAATGAATATTCTTTGTCGCGGTATCCATTTGAATTTAGTTGCACATGCATTTGCAACCAGTCAACTACCTCATACGGGAGCCTTCCGGTAATAATCTGCGGGTTATAAACTTGTCTTAAAAGAAATTCGATACAAAGCAGTGTGAAGAGGAATATTAAAATCTTTAATTTTATCGACATTTCCAATTGATAAATTACTAGCACTTAGTATAATCTATAAAGCACATAATTCAAAATGAACAAGATTAAATCTGAATTGCAATTATTACTCTCAAAAGCCGAAATAATAAAAGAGCTCTTTGGATTTCTTGCATCCAATAAATTGTGGTGGGCTATCCCGATAATTCTCGTAACCGTTTTATTAGTAGTTTTACTGATGTTGGGTCAGTCTTCCGGAGTTCCTTTTATTTACCCCTTCTTTTAGATGAAAAATATTTGGAAAAGTTGGAAACATATTGTTAAAAAAATAATATCTTTCGAGGCGACAATCATTTTTGGAATCATGTTTTTTATTATAATTTTTCCGTTATCAATCATCTTGAAATTGATAAATCCATCCATGCTTAAGGGAAATAATTATAAAAGAAAGAAAAATAGTTATTGGAACAATCTTCCAAAAAGAGAATTTGATATAGAATTTGCCCGCAAACAATAGATCGATGTATATCCTTGGTATTTCATGCTATTTCCACGATAGCGCTGCAGTATTGCTCCTCGATGGGGTTGTTGTTGCCGCGGCGTGTGAGGAAAGATTTACACGAGTGAAGCATGATTCGGCGTTTCCTAAAAAGGCAATTCAGTTTTGTCTCAAAAAAGCGGGGATACAATCCCAAGATTTGTCGTATGTCGTGTTTTACGAAAAGCCTTTTTTGAAATTTGAGAGGATATTTCTAAATGCCATACATTATGCTCCACGGTCTCTGAAATTCTATACCGAATCCATGAAAAAATGGTTTTTTGAACACACATGGGTAAAAGCGAATATTGTTTCCGAATTGAAGATTTCATCCAAAAAAGTTCTTTTTTCCGAACACCATATTTCACACGCAGCAAGCGCTTTCTATGTATCTCCATTCGAAAACGCAGCCGTTTTGACAATAGACGGTGTCGGAGAATGGACAACGGCATCGTGGGGGATAGGTAAAGGAATACATCTGGAGCAAAAAGAGGAAATCCGTTTTCCGAATTCACTGGGACTCCTCTACAGTGCTTTTACTTACTTCTGCGGATACGAGGTTAACGACGGAGAATACAAACTTATGGGTCTTGCACCGTACGGAAAGCCGAAATACTACGAAAAAATAAAAAAAATTGTACACACAAAAAACGACTCAAGTTTTGAAATTGACGGGTCCTATTTTTCCTATCCGTATTCCCTGAATGGAGTGTACACAAAAAAATTTGAAGAGGAATTTGGTAAGAAAAATGATAATCCAGAAGAAATTATTGAGTACTACGCGGATATTGCTGCGAGTATACAGAAAGTAACTGAGGAAATAATTGTTGATATTGCAAAATACGTAAGAAAAAAAACCGGTTTTAAAAATCTTTGCTACGCCGGCGGTGTCGCTTTCAATAGTGTGGCTAATTACAAAGTTCTGAAGGAATCGGGTTTTGACGACATATACATTCAGCCTTCTGCCGGAGATGCAGGAGGTGCATTAGGAGCCGCCTCTTGGGTTTACCATCAGGTTTTGGGAAACAAGCGGACATTTGTCATGAGGGATGCATATTTGGGTGAGGAAGAAGATGACGAGCAGATCATCTCAACCCTGAAGAAAGTAGGAGCCTCTTATAAGAAGCTTTCTGATGCGAAAATAATCGATGTAGTTAGTGAAAAATTAACTCAAAAAAAAGTTATCGGGTGGGTTCAGGGAAGATTTGAATGGGGTCCGAGAGCTTTGGGGAACAGGAGTATTTTAGCCGATCCGAGAAGCTTTGAGATGAAGGAGCTCGTGAACAAGAAAATTAAATTCAGAGAAGCGTTCAGGCCATTTGCGCCGTCAATGCTTTTTGAAAATGCATACGAGTATTTTGATATTAAAAAGTCAGATAGTGCGCCTTTTAGTTTTATGCTTTACGTCGCACCGGTTAAGAAAAATAAAAGAATAGTATTGGGAGCGGTTACGCACGAAGACGGTACGGCAAGACCGCAGTTCGTAAAAAGGGAAATCAACAGTAAGTATTACGATCTCATAAATTCGTTTTATAAAAAAACCTCAACCCCGGTTATTCTTAACACCTCATTTAATTTGCGAGGCGAGCCGATTGTGAATACTACGGCCGAAGCGTATAAAACTTTTATGAAAAGTGGTCTGGATTCATTGGTGGTCGGAAATTACTTTATCGAAAAGAAAAAGTGAAGTAGTTGTTAAAAAGCCCCTTTTAAGCTACAATTGAAGCTATGCTAAAACCTGTTTTGCCTCAAATTTCATTCTCAAAAATGGAAGACGGGGTGACTTCATACTGGAAGGAAAATTCAATATTTGAGAAGTCGATATCGACCCGACCAACCGATAAAAAGTGGACATTCTTGGATGGCCCCCCTTTTGTAACGGGTATGCCTCACTACGGATCATTGCTTTCGTCGCTTCCGAAAGATCTGTTCGGCCGTTATTGGACAATGAAAGGGTATCGAGTGCGACGTGTTTGGGGATGGGAT
>CAYWGE010000226.1:0-3381 GCA_964457215.1 uncultured Pseudomonadota bacterium | reverse complement strand
TTTTTCACCAAACAAATATCCTTCAATGGTTTCACCATAAGCTCCCGCTTTTTTCTTATATTTTTGTTCGAGATCATCAGTGCTAAATGCTTCTTTTTCTTATTCGGCGGTTTCAAAGCTTAAATATAAACCAGAATGTTTTAGTTTTTCACGTTGGATACGACTCGAAAGACGATCGTAGAGGGTTTCGAGATCAGGCAAATCCATATAAAGATAGCGATGATCTTCAAAGAACTTCTTAACTCCACTGACATTATCTTCAACTCGCGCTACATACTCGGGAGGATAAGCTTTTATTTTTTCAACTAAAGCCTTCCCAAAACGAATGGAGCTTTGAGGATCATCCGATTCAATCGCAACAATCAAACTCGCCGTACTTGGCACTCGATCTAAGGTTCGATTTAAGTCTTGAACACTTTGAAAATTCTCAGGAAGCAATTCTTTAAAATCACTCTTTAATTTAAGATGGGCGCTAACCTTGATCGAAAAGATAAAAAGAAAAATAAAAAATACGGCCAAAGGCCAGCGGTATTTCTCAAGGAAATGAGTGTAGGATTTGAAGGACATGAATTTTGCAAAGAATCTGTTTAAACCGTCGCGAGCAATTCAAGGACAAGGCGCGGAGGGCTCCCAAAAACCGCAGCGTACGAGGTCGTACGTGAGGATTTTTGGGAAACCGCAACGCAGTCATTGAATTGCGCAGCAGGTTTAAACAGATTCGAATGCCGGTGGTCGGAATCGAACCGACACGAGCGTAAGCCCACACGATTTTGAGTCGTGCGCGTCTGCCAGTTCCGCCACACCGGCTTGCCACGGTTCACAAAAAAGCCTTATCTGCCGCGTTACCCCATCGCTCACAATCCTCACGTATATTTATATACGCTCCGGTTGTTCGCTCGGGGCGCCTTGCATCTAAAACTTTTTTGTGAACCTTTGAAATTCTTAACTCGCTACCTTAACCTTTTCGAGGCCAGGACTATCTTGTCGCCGCCAATTGTCTACTGAACTTGCGGCACGAACGCAACCTAAAGTACAGCGATCTTGACAGGACTTATAACTATAAAATTCTCTTTTCAAGTCCTCATAAGAATAATCCATTAGATCTTTACGAAAGACTTGTCGGGTTTGTGAGCACCAACTCACTATCCCATTTTCATCTACATACAAGTAACGACTCCCTGCCCTGCATTTAAAAGGAGCTTCCCCCTCATGAATCATTTGATCTTTATAATCGGTAAATTCCGGAAAACTTTTGGGAATCATTTTTTTGATTTGCTCATACACGGCAAGCTCTTCAGCATTTAATTTAATTTGCCCATCGGAATCATGAATAAGCAAGACCCGAGGTTTAAATCCCATTTCTTTTGCATAACGGATCACTTCAAAAGATTCTTGAGGCGGACAAGAGCCGATGACTCCCGAAACGACGACATTAAATCGCGCATGTTTTTTTAAAAGAGCGAGCTTTTTTCGAAGAGCATCGAGCACTTTCACTGTAATATCGTTGGGTTTTACTCCATCAATTGAAATCTGCAGATCTTGCAAGCCTGCCTCATTTAATTTTTCAATCAACTCCGGAGTAAAATAAAATCCATTACTAATCATGGAGGTTTTTAAAAAGCCTAGTTCATACCGTGCATAATGAATAAGATCAAACAAACCCGGGTGCATAGTCGGCTCCCCTCCCGTCAGGTTCACAGAAAAAGCACCGAGCTCTTTGAGCTTTTCGAGCCGTTTTTTCAAAAGGGAAATCTCGACAGGATCAGAAGTTTTGTCGTACTCATTGCAATAGGCACAACTTAAATTACATTTTCGGATGACCACAAGCTGGCTAAACCAAGGTGAAAAACGCAGACGCTGTGGAAAAGATAATTTTTTCAAGAAGCCGCCTGTTGTTGTTTTTTATTTTTAGAGCTGAGATCTTCTTGTGCTTTTCTTAGATCTTCAGGAGTATCCACTTCCCACCATCGATGTTGATCAAAGGCTTCTATGGAGATTTTCTCTGCTTGAGAAGCGAGATAGGCTAAGACTTCTTCAGCCACTGCCTTCTCTCCAGAGAGAACTTCTACTTTTGACACAGTTTGTTTATATAGATCAATTTGAGAATGAGGGACATACGTCAGGCCCACATACCCTCCTTGATAACAAGGAAGGGTTTTCGAAATTTTTTGCAGATTTCCGTGGTCATTCAACACGATCTTCATCTCATCGGGGGCTAAAGGACGTTTAAGATCTGCAAAAATCGTGAAATCTTTTCGAGGAGTCAAAATCCAGTTCCAAGTTTTAGAAGAATAAATATGATCGACATTACAAATCAAAAAAGATTTTTCTATATGAGATAACGCCCTCTTCACTGAATAAAGATTTCCCCAGGTGCATTGCTTATTTTCAAGAATGCGAACTCGATCTCCAAAAGCCTGATAGCGTTTTTCAATGTGTTCTCGAAGGCGCTGAAATTCAAATCCCCCTACAATTAACACTTCTTTTACCTGCTTATTCGCAAGTAAAGGCCCCAAAGTATAATCAATCACGGGTACTTGATTGACGATAATCATGGCTTTAGGCAACACCTGAGTGAGATGCCCTAACCGTAACCCCATACCCGCTGCGAGAAGAATTACTTGCATAAAATTGGTATCAACTCCTTTAAGTGAGGAATAACCCGCACTCCTGGAAATTTTTCCTGAAATAAAGCCGCTGAAAAAGTACCACTGCGCGCAATAAAATCAATCCCAAATTCCTTGGCTTCACGACCGTCCTCCAACGAATCCCCTACAAAAAGCATCTCGCCTACGGAAACATTAAAATGTTTGAGGACCTGCTTAAAATGGGCTTCTCCTTTGGCAAAGCCTTGGCGAAACCCTAAAACTAAATCTAATTCTAAAGAATGTTTTTGGATATACTCTTCAACTAATTTTTGGAAATTATTTGAAGAAACTCCCACCTTTATACCAGAGCTTCTTAATTCTTGAAGAGTTGTCTTTGTTTCTTCAAAAAGAATTTGATCAAGATATTGTTGTTTTTTTCGAGACTCAAACGCCTCTGCAACTTTTTTATTCAAGCCATGGTTAGGGAAAATTTTTTCAAGTTGTTGATGAAACGGAAGCCCTGAAGTTTGCAAATATTTTTGTCTAGCCTCTTGGCGCGTTAAACCATGGTGATCTTCAATTAAAAGGGCTGCAAGATCTGCCAAGCCCCCCATCGAATCGACTAAAGTCCCATCAAAATCAAAAATGCAAACCGATTTAGTATTTTTCATGGAGTGTGTAGATCCTTACAGTGGCTTAGTTTCCAGCAATGAGAGAGACTTTACTTTGTTTGAAGCTTACCAAACTTAAAATAAAAACCACGACCGTGGCACCGAGGGCAGTAAGACTCAAA
>CAYWGE010000225.1:888-3396 GCA_964457215.1 uncultured Pseudomonadota bacterium | reverse complement strand
TTTTATAGTAGAGATCTTCAACCTCTTTACCCTCCCCCGAGGTGGAGAAATATAGTTGAATTTATAATTCCCTTATTGACAGGTCAAAGAAAACCCTAAGCTTAAATCAGAACTTGCTCAATAAATCCTTCAGCAATAAAAAAGCCCTCTTCAATAATATGCTTCTGAGAGGAGAGATCTTTTCCATTTTGGTCTTTGGCTCCCACCTTACTGAGCCATGCCTCTTCTCCTAAGCATTATACATGCCGTCGTTATCCGTATCGTTCGCAGCGCTTAATGGATAATCGCAAGAAGGCGTATTCAATAAGAAGGTGTCGTTGGGGCGCATGGTATTATTTTGCAAGGCAGAAAGCTTTAATCTTAAAAAAGAAACTCGGAAAAAAGACCCCGCCCATCGACGGCCCAAAAAAGAGAGGAAAGTCGCTTCAAAAATAAAACGCTGGATTGACTAAAGAATTCCTCAATCTTAAGCTAAATCAAAATGCACAAACTCTATTACCTACTTATTTTTATCTTTCCCATTCTCTTCAGCATTGGCCTCATTTGTGCTCCGCGCTTTTTGCATTGGATCAATGAATGGCATGACTCCACTCAAATTAAAGGGAAAAATCATCATAACATTATGCTACCGGAAGGGCCTTCGAAAACAAGAATGCAAGTCTTGCAAGTGACTGGGTGGCTTTTGTTGGGATTGTGTTTATTTCTGTTTGGGATGCTTTGTTTTTTAAAGTAACACTTCTGAAAACCAAACCTCAAAAGTTACGAAGCATTCTGTTTTGTCAGGGGAATCCCCAAGGCTTCTAAGGCGGAGAGGACCTGAATGTTTCCTTGAAACCGAGGTCTTTTTAATTGTGCGACGATTTGGATGGCTTTTTTGGGTTTGAGTTTTTCTGCGTAGTAACAAAGGGAACGGCTGGGTTCTGAATCAGACCATTTGGCTTCGATTAATTCTTCTACTTGGCCGTCTTTCAAAATCACAAAATCAACTTCTCGACCTTCTTTGTCGCGCAAATAACAAAGCTCATAACGATAACCTTCGTAATCCTCCAAAAAGTTGATCTTCTTGAGTAAATGAGTCGCCACCAAATTCTCGAAACGCGCCCCTTCATCACCCACGACATCAGCATTATCGAAAAAGTAAAGCTTAAGCGGTTTTAAGACAGCTCGGGGAAGATTTTTTGTAAAAGGACGAAGATGAAAAGTGAGATACATCTTTTCCAGGATTTCGATCCAATGCTTGACGGTTTTGGGAGAAACTTGCAAATCTTGAGCAACACTCGAGAAAGCGATCAGTCCTCCCACTCGATGCCGAAGCATCTCGACACAGAGAGAAAGTGTTTGAACCTCACGCAAATGCTCTAAATCTCGAATGTCATCTTTTAGAATTTTTTCAAAACGTTCTTTACGCCAACGCCGTGCTTCCCTTTCATCCCCATCCAAAAAAGGTTCCGGGAATCCACCGACCGTCATTAAACGCTGAAAAGCATCTGCAACTTTCATCTTCGGGGGCAACTCCGAAAGAGTAAAGGGATGCAATCTCCAATAATGATACCTTCCCATTAAGGAATCCCCTCCTCGTCGGTAAACATTGAGCCGTGCACTTCCCGTTACCAAAAAACGGTGTTTCTCTTTTTGAGTGTCGTAGACTCCTTTGATCCAGTTTTTCCATCGAGGATATTTGTGAATTTCATCGAATATCAGAAGAGCGTTTTTGGGATTCCAATTTTTCTGCAAGAGGGCACGGCGATCTTCATCTAAATCCCAATTGAAATACTGCCCTCCCTCAAAATCATAATGAGAGGCATTATGAAGAATATCTTGCGCCAAAGTAGTTTTACCACATTGGCGAGGACCTCCCAGAAACACCATTTTTTTCTGGAGATCTCGGGCTATAAAAGGAGTGATATAACGCATGATTTACAATTCTCATTTCCAACCATTCGGTCGGCCGTGCCGAAAACTTTCGGGACACCTGGCCTCGGTCATGGCTATTTTGGAGTATACTCCAATTTAGTCAAGGCTATTTTGGAGTAGGCTCCAATTTGGCCAGGCACAATCCTTGCTCTGTAAATTTATTCTAAGTCTTTAAGAGAGGATTTATACATGGGGCGCCCAAAGAGACGATTAAAAGCAGTCCAGTCAGATTCTGCATTATTTTCCTTCGCTACCAAATCACTCATCCCCTGAAGTTTTGAATCCATGTCATCTAAATAGTGCACCATGATCGCTTCCATCGTCATGGGAAGTTTAGGTGAACCAAATTCTAATTTTCCGTGGTGCGCCAAAATTAAATGCACAATATGCGTTTTGATTTTTTCAGGAAAATTCGGGATGTTCCGAATCTTTTCATAAACCATTTCCACACCCTGAATTAAATGCCCCACCAGTTGGCCTTCATCGGTGTAACCAAACGATCGGTCATAACTCATTTCATAAATTTTACCGATATCGTGGAGCATGAGCCCCGTATAAACTAAATCGCCGCTCACTTGAGGATAGTGCTTGAGC
>CAYWGE010000225.1:0-878 GCA_964457215.1 uncultured Pseudomonadota bacterium | reverse complement strand
TCGCATAAATGAAGCACGTGCTCGAGTAAGCCACCCACCCAAGCATGATGATTTGTTTTGGCGGCAGGCGCCCGTTTGAATTTCTTAAAAATTTCAGGATCCTCAAAGATAGAAAGGAGGAATTTTTGCACCCAAGTATTTTTAATTTCAGTGCGAATCACTTGAAGAAGTTGGCTCGCCATTTCTTCAATATTGCGCTTGCTGATCGGAAGATAGTCCGAAATATCAATCGTTTCGGGATCTAACTTTACAATTTTCATCACACTTAATTGGATTTTTTCTTGATAAAGTCCGGTGCGCGCAGCCACTCGAATAAAATCATTTTTCTCAAAGCAAGAACCCAAAGCCTCCACATTATCCCAAACTTTTCCCTCCACCTCACCCGACTTATCCGCCAGCTTTAAATTCAAATAAGGCTTATTGGTTTTGGAAACATGCTGGGATTTATGCGTCACCAAAAAGCTAGAATCTAAATTTTCGTTTTCTTTGAGATCTTTAATGAGAATTTTGGGCATACCTTAATCTTATCCTAAAATTTCAGGACCCGTGTAAATCAAAATCGAATTCCTCTTTAAATTCATCCGGTCGCAATTTGCGACCGGTCCAAATTTTCCTCTCACAAACTGTTGATAAAAAATCTTTAAGGCGCAAAACTACGACGCTCGGTTTCTTGAATTTTACTTCCTTCAATAACACCCTCTACCAACTCATAACCCATCAACGCCAGAATACGGCCACCTAAGAAAATAGGCCGGGAATTTCCATACCAATCCACACAAGAAACTTTGCAATTGTCTTTGAGAGTCTCAGAGGCTTTCGAAACCAAAGTTCCTAAATCAGAAAAAATAAGATCAGTGCTCACTTTAAGAAAAACAACT
>CAYWGE010000224.1:0-3490 GCA_964457215.1 uncultured Pseudomonadota bacterium | reverse complement strand
CCTTCGGGCTTAATGACTATTGCGGGAGGACAGTGGACGACTTACAGAAAAATGGCCGAAGATGCGGTGACCCCAGCGATAAAATCGGGGAAATTAAAAACAAAAGCGAATTCTAAAACAGAGCACACTAAACTGGTTGGCGGAAGACGTTACAAACAAAATTTATGGAAAGATTTAGCAACAGAATATGAAATCCCTGAAAATATTGCTAAACATTTAGCCCTAGCCTACGGCGGACGGGCGCGTGATGTGCTGAATTTAGCGGAAGAGAACTCATTTAAAATTTTAGTAGAGGATCATCCTTATCTTGAAAGTGAGGTATTCTATGCCATTCGATATGAAATGGCCCAAACAGCGGTTGATGTTCTAGCGCGCCGCATGCGGCTTGCTTTTTTAGATCAGCAAGCGGCGCTCAGTGCTCTTCCAAAAGTATTAGAGAAGATGAAAAAAGAATTGGCTTGGAGTAAAGAGCGCGAAGAGAAAGAACGAAAAGAAGCGCTCGATTATTTGCAATAAGAGTTATTTTTTTACGAATCGAATCGCTTTTCCTTTACAATAAGGCTCTGAATGGCTCCAGCTCAGTCCATCCCGTTGAATACGACCTGGCGTGCAAACGATTTCCATGACTGCATCGGCATCCACTTTTCGGGCTTCGCGCAAGAGAGAAAGTTTTGCGGCTTCGATTGTTTTGTCCCCAATTCCCACGGGTGAGAGGAATTCATACGGGTGAGGAGATGGGCCATCGAGGAGTAGCGGAAGATTTTCAGAGGCTTGAAGGATTTTTAGATTTGAATTTCCAATAATAAAAAAAGAAATAAAAAGAATTCCCAAAAATAAAGAATGTTTCATTGTTTAACTCCCTGAATCCAATAGCGCTGGCCTTGCTGGGTGAGATAATACTTGCCTGTTGGGGCATCCAACTCAATTTGGTGGGCTAAGTCAAGGTAGGCTTTGCGGCTGAAACGGGCCTCAAAAAGTCCCTCGCGCACCTTGCAATAAAGTATATTTTCTTTTTTCACTTCTAGGGTTTTTATATCCAGCTTTTCTTCATAACCTGCCTGAAAGACCAGCCAAATTCCGTCCGATCTTTCTTGAATATTTTGAACCACATAAGGCACATCGGCACAGTCAAACTCGCAGAGTTCCCCTTGGCAAAGGGCGATTATTTTTCCGTTTGGATCTCGCTTGAGATTTTTTAAAAAGAAAAAAGTAAGCTCTGGGTCGTCCATCACATAACCTTCGTGCAAAATATTGCCATCTAGGTCGATAGCGTACTGCCATACACGTTTAGGAGTTTTGGGGGCTGACATATGTTCCAGAATACCTTATATTCTTCCCAACGAAAAGAGAGGAAATCTTATGGATTTGGTTCAAAAAAAATGTGTCCCCTGCGAAGGAGGCGTTCCGAAGCTTAAACCCGAGGAGATTCAAAAATTTCTTCAAGAGATTTCGGGATGGAAGCTCGATGGTGAAAAAATTAAAAAGAATTTTCAATTCAAAAACTTCTTAAAGGCGATGGAATTTGTGAATCAAATGGCAGAAGTGGCAGAACAAGAAGGACATCATCCGGATTTTACGGTGCACTATAATCAAGTAGAAGTGATAATTTGGACCCACGCCATTGGGGGGCTTTCGGAGAATGATTTTATCTTAGCGGCAAAAATCGATTCAATCTAAGGCAAATGCTTACTTCCGCATATTGCTGGCCAAGATCGATTTGCGGAGACGGATATTCTTAGGCGTTACTTCCACCCATTCATCATCCTTAATAAATTCAATCGCACGTTCGAGGGTCATGGGAATGACGGGAGTTAAAACGATGTTTTCATCTTTGCCGGCAGCCCGCATGTTGGAGAGCTTTTTCTCACGGCAGACATTTACATTTAAATCGTTATCTCGATTGTGTTCCCCGACAATCATTCCTTCATAAACAGCAACACCAGCATCTACAAATAAAGTGCCACGAGGCTCTAAGTGGAAAAGTCCGTAAGCAATGGCTTCTCCTTGACGATCGGAAACCAGTGATCCACTCACCCGGCTTTTAATCTCTCCGCGCAAGGGTTCATAACCTAAGAGATAAGAATTCATGAGACCAACGCCCTTGGTATCCGTCAAAAATTCATTGCGATAACCAATTAATCCGCGAGAGGGAATTGAGAATTCGAGCCGAATACGACCCGAGCCATGATTCACCATATTCATCATGCGGCCTTGGCGAAGCGCCAATTTTTCTGTGATGATGCCCATGAATTCTTCGGGGATATCCACGAATAAATGTTCGATAGGCTCGAGTTTGGTGCCATTTTCTTCTTTGAAAATAATTTGAGGACGGCCCACGCAGATTTCAAAACCTTCGCGGCGCATCGTCTCTAGCAAAATCGCCATTTGAAATTCGCCACGCCCTTTTACGACGAAACTGTCCCCTTCGGCGCTTTCTTCAACTTTAATGGCGACGTTCAGAAGGGTTTCTTTTTTCAAGCGATCCCAAATGCGTTGGGATTGAACGAGTTTTCCTTCGCGCCCCGAGAAAGGAGAGGTGTTGGGCATGAATTTCATGGCGACAGTAGGTTCATCGACCACCAAGCGTTTTAACGCTTTGGGATTTAAGGCATTACAAATCGTATCGCCGATTTCGACATTTTCGATACCCGATAAAATCACGATTTCGCCGGGCTCTACTTGAGGGAGCTCTTGAAATTTCAAGCCTTCATAAACTTGCACCGAAGAAACTTTAAGGTTTTGCGGAACACCTGCTTTTCCAATACAGACAAGTTGATCATTCTTGTTCGCAACGCCGTGAAAAACACGCCCAATGGCTAATCTTCCGAGATAATCCGAATATCCGAGATTGGTAACTAACATTTGAAAGGGTTCGGTCTCGTCAAAATGAGGAGGCGGAATATGTTCAACGACCGTATCAAAAAGAACAGAAAGATCTTTTGCTTCATCGGTCAAATTCTTTTTAGCTAAACCTTCTCGGCCGATCGCATAGAGAACTGGAAATTCGATTTGATCTTCGCGGGCATCCAAATCGATAAATAAATCATAAAGTTCGTTCAAAACTTCTTGGGGTCTAGCATCGGGACGATCGATTTTGTTGATAAGAACGATAATTTTAAGATTGGCTTGCAACGCTTTCGAGAGAACGAATCGGGTTTGGGGCAAGGGCCCTTCGGAAGCATCCACGAGCAAAATGGCGCCATCCACCATTTTT
This sequence comes from uncultured Pseudomonadota bacterium, assembly GCA_964457215.1. Taxonomy (GTDB): domain Bacteria; phylum UBA10199; class UBA10199; order JADFYH01; family JADFYH01; genus CAYLKF01. Next base: position 276 of record CAYWGE010000224.1, on the reverse strand, counting down.
AAACCGCGCTCTACTTCACCCCCAAAATCGGCATGTCCTGGAGTATCGATAATATTGATCTTTGTGTCTTTCCATTTTACCGAACAATTTTTGGCAGCAATGGTAATTCCGCGTTCGCGCTCCAGATCCATGTTATCCATCACCCGATCTTCAGTGGCTTGACCCGTGCGGAAAGTCCCGGCTTGGCGGAGCATATGGTCGACTAATGTTGTTTTGCCATGGTCGACGTGGGCGATAATGGCGATATTACGTAAACTTTGATTTTGTTGAGTATTC
>CAYWGE010000223.1:0-3538 GCA_964457215.1 uncultured Pseudomonadota bacterium | reverse complement strand
CTCTTTCCTTCCTCTTTCACCTCTCTCTTTGTCCCCTTCTTTTTAATATCTGCCAAAATGGTTTCGTCGGTTGCCCCTCCCTCAATTAATTTTCGAACATTTTCATTCACGGTAAAAAGTTCAAAAATTCCTATTCGGGTAATAAAACCTGTTTGTCTGCAATTCTCACACCCTTTGCCTTTATAAGTAACGATACCTTCCGGAAGATGTAACAAGCGTGCTTGATCTTCTGTGTCTTGATATTCTACCCGGCACTGAGGGCAAATTTTTCTCACCAAGCGTTGACCCAAAACACCTACGAGGGCTGCTGAAAGTAAAAAGGGCGGAATACCTAAATTAATCAGACGAGAAACCGCACCCACAGCCGTATTCGTGTGGAGGGTAGAGAGAACCAAATGTCCGGTTAGAGCAGCACGCAAAGCCATTTCAGCGGTTTCGGCATCACGGACTTCCCCTACCATGATAACATCCGGATCTTGCCGCAACATACTCCGCATCGCTGATGCAAAAGTCATATTGGCTTTATTATTGAGTTGAGCTTGATTAATCCCTGGAATTTCATTTTCGACAGGATCTTCAATCGAAGTAATATTCCTCTCAATCGAATTTAGAATTTGGAGAGCCGCGTATAGAGTTGTAGATTTTCCGGATCCCGTTGGGCCGGTAACAAAAATTAAGCCGTGAGGTCTTTTTACCCAAGTATGAAAAGTTTCAGCGTCATTTGCATACATGCCTAATTGGTCTAATTTTTTAAGAGAACCTTTTCTTAAAAGACGAATAACGACTTTTTCTCCATGTACCGTGGGGTAACTAGACGTACGACAATCAATCATTTCATCTTTTATTTTTACAGTTAATCGTCCATCTTGAGGTGAGCGTTTTTCGGCAATGTTCATCGCTGAAATAATTTTGATACGTGAGACAATGGGCAATAGCATCTTGTGTGCAAGCACCATTTTTTCTTCAAGGATTCCATCGATTCGAAGTCGAATTCGAATATAATTTTCTTGGGGTTCGATGTGGATATCACTGGCTTGTTCCGTATGAGCCATTTCTAAAATGGCGCTGACTGCTTCAACGGCTCCCACAGATGCTGCAAGCTCTTCAGCTTTCTTGGATTGGTCAACAATATGCTTTTTTTCTTCGTTGATGATCTCAACTTGTGCAGCGCCTGCGAGGGCAGTTTTTAAAAGTTGATATTGTTCCGAGATGGCCTTTTCTATTTGGCGACGAGTGGCAATGACAAAACCTAATTGAAAATGATTATGATTTAAGGCCTCTTTAACTTGAGTACAATGACTCGGATCTGCAATGGCTAGGGTTAAGATGTTTTCTTTAAGAGCATACGGCAGTACACAAAACTTTTTTGCGAGATGAAAGGGAATATGTCTTAAAAGATGTTTGTCGATTGAAAATTTCGAAAGATCAACTACAGGAATTTGCATTTCAGTGGAAAAAAAACTAAGCATCTCCGGCTCACGCACAAAGCCTTTTTGAAGAAGGATGTGAGTAATATTTCCCCCCAAATTATGGCGAGTCACTTCTGCAACGGCCAATTGATCTTTTGTGATCAAACCGCGCATCACCATTTTTTGGCACAATTGATGAACAGGCAAATCCACGCTTGGCATAGCCTGCATACAAACCTCCCTTTTTAGACTTAACACTTAAATTTTACGGATTTTTGATATCGATGTAAAGAGATTAGACTATCTAACTATTTAATATTATTAAGTAATTTGTTTACTTCCCTTATCAGGCATAGGCAGGTTTTAACAAAGGTATCAGGCAAAAAATGAAGAAAATATTACGGAGTAAAGCTTGCTCATCTTTTAAACTTTCTTTAAACTTCTAAGGATGACTGAGGCCGGGTACACTCTCCTGCACCTTTCGAGAAACGGAGTTGAAAACCATGACTGAATCCCAACGTACTTTGAGTCAGCTCTTAAAAACGATGGTAGAGAAGGGGGCCTCTGACTTGCATATTTCCGCAGCTTCCCCTCCTCAAATTCGAATTGACGGAGAATTAGTTCATTTAGAGGGCCCACCCCTAACTCCCGAAGAAGCTAAAAGGCTTTGTTTCGAGCATACTTCCGAGATACATAAAAAGAAATTTGAAACCTCACCCGAAATAGATTTTTCATTCGGTATTGATGGGCTATCTCGATTTCGGGCGAATGTTTTTTTAGAAAAAGAATCGGTGGCCGGTGCATTTCGTGCATTAGCGTGGAAAATTCCCAGTATTGAAACATTGGGGCTTCCTGATAAAGTAAAAGAATTAATCACCAAACCCAATGGTCTTGTTTTAGTGACAGGAGCGACGGGTTCTGGAAAATCTACGACAATCGCTTCTATTCTTGATCAGATCAACAAAACACGGCATGAACATTTAATCACCATCGAAGATCCGATCGAGTATGTCTTCTCTCATGGCACTTGTATGGTGCATCAGCGAGAAATCGGAGCACATACAGAAAGCTTTCAAAGCGCATTAAAATTTATTTTACGGCAAGATCCCGATATTGTGTTGGTTGGAGAAATGCGGGATTTAGAGACCATTCAAGCTGCAATTACCACTGCAGAAACAGGCCATTTAGTCTTTGCAACTTTGCATACAAATACAGCAGTTCAAACTATGGATCGTATCATTGACGTTTTTCCTGCCAATCAACAACTTCAGGTGCGTTCCCAATTAGCGTTCATTCTCACGGCTGTTTTAAGTCAACAATTGGTTCCTACTCGGCATGGGGGGAGAAAGCTTGCGCTCGAAATGTTGTTTCCTAATTATGCGATTCGGAACTTAATTCGCGAAGGGAAAACTCATCAAGTGTATGCACAAATGCAAACAGGGCAGGAGAAAACAGGCATGCAAACGATGAATCAAAGTTTAATAGGACTCATTGCAGCAGGAAATGTATCGTTCGAAACCGCTCGGGAATATTCAACCGATCAAGATGAGTTAGATCAACTCTACAAGCGTCTTACGCTTTCTCAAGCGCAAGTTCAGAAAAAACCTTAAGTCTATTTTATTGGATTAGAAAAGGTATAAAATAGGTATAGAGCACCAGAAAAATTATCCAAATAAAACGCCTCATAATTAACTTATCGGCAAGCTCTTTTAAAGGTTGCGGGTTTAATTTTAAGTCTGCTTAAACTTGTTAAGAGAAGTTAGAAAATGTAAACAAAAAAGCGGTTTATCTTTCTTATTTAATTTAAAAAGATTTATGTAAGCAGGTCATCGAAACGAAAGTTTCGCGAGAATTTGACTGACCGGGTCGGGTTGGTTTAAGATATAAAAATGTAATCCTGTTTCGTGTGCTTTTATAAGTTCTTGGCATTGCTGCAAGGCATATTGGATTCCAAAGTTTTTCACTTCGAAGTCTTTATCTTGAATATTTTTCAAATTTTCATGAACTACCTTTGGGATTGAAGCCCCACAGATCTGAGTAAAACGTTGGAGCTGCCGATAATTAGTAATGGGCATGATGCCTGGAATAATTTTTTGGGCAATGTCTAATTTCTTAACTTGATTCACAAA
>CAYWGE010000222.1:1090-3542 GCA_964457215.1 uncultured Pseudomonadota bacterium | reverse complement strand
TTCGAACCAATCTGCTTAAGCATATGCAAGACTTCTTCATTGGCACCCCCATGAAGAGGACCATACAAGGCTGCAATCGCCCCCGCAATTGCGGAGTAAGGATCGACATGTGAGGAACCAATGCTTCGCATCGCATTGGCACTACAATTTTGCTCATGATCGGCATGCAAGATGAAAAGAATATCCAAGGCTCTTTCCAAAACAGGATTCGGCTTATATTTGGGCTCCGACATACGAAAAAGCATGTTTAGAAAATTGCCACAGTAAGAAAGTTCATTGTCCGGATAAACATAGGGCATTCCTAAACTGTGCCGATAGGCAAAAGCAGCTAAAGTAGAAATTTTCCCAATCAATCGGTAGGCGGTCATGCGAATGATTTCAGGATCTTGAATACGTTTTGCATCGGGATAAAAAGTTGAAAGGGCTGCAACAGCACTCACCAACATTCCCATGGGATGGGCATCGTAATGAAAACCATCCATAAACTTTTTTACGTTCTCGTGCACAAAAGTATGATGGGTAATATGATTAATCCACTCTTCAAGTTGTTGGCGGTTAGGAAGTTCTCCTTGCAAGAGTAAATAAGCCGTTTCAAGGTAAGTACTTTTTTCAGCAAGCTGCTCGATAGGAATGCCGCGATAAAGTAAAATCCCTTTTTCTCCATCGATATAAGTAATTTTACTTTTACAGGAAGCCGTATTGGTAAAGGCAGGATCATATGTCATTAAACCAAAATCTTCGCTGGAAGTTTTGATTTGTCTCAAATCCATCGCATGAATAGTATCGTACTCAATAGGAATTTCGTATTGCTTACCGGTTCGGTTATCAGTGATGCTTAAGCTATCTTTGCCCATATTTTTTTCCATTTCTATTTTTTCATTCGGGATGAGACTAAATTGCTATATTCCCAACAATAGATCCAGAAATTCACTTTGCTTTAGTGGATTCGGATGGGAGTTTTTCCATTACCTTAAACACATATTTTTTAAGAAACCAACTTTCGCGCGTTCCATTCATATCGGCATAACGTAAATGCAAATAATCCCCTTTTGCTTCGACAAAGACTGCATCTTTCCAACGTCCTTGTCTATGAAACTCCACGACGTCGCCTAACTTTAACTTCGCCGGCTGAACGAGCTCCATGGTCGGGGGCAGACGTAAAAGTTCTTGAGGCACAATTTCTTCTCGTGTCCTCCAAAAAGGATAAAGCTTTACACGATATCGATCTTCTTTTTCAACCGATTGAACAACTGCATCAAACCAAGCCCCACGCCACAAAATCTGAACAGGCTCTCCTACCTTATAGGCTTGAGCAACAGAGCTTATAAGTAAAAAAAGAGTGAAAGCAAAAAAGAATTTTTTAAACATGAAAATAAAAAAGGAAATTCGCAAATTCACAAATTTCCTTTCATTCGTATTTTATAAACTTTGAGGGTTCAAAGATGACTGTCTATTTATTTTTGTATGACTGATACTAGTACAAATTCCTGGCATCAACGGGTCTCCTTTTAAATACAGAATATCTTTGCCCTTTATCGAATTTAAAAAAAGCTGACAACTTCTTTCTCCATTGAGGAGTAAATTCTCCAGTTATACAAAAGGTGAGGAAATTAGTCTCCACTCCACCGTTTTTTATTAACCTTAATTTGAACAATTTCAACCACTTAAAATAAGAACTACTTGGCACTTAACTTGCTTATATTAAAAGTATAGTTTTTGTCCTCCCTCAAAAAGGACTTTAAACCTAAATCCTCCTCACCAAAAATGCCCCCACGGTGAGGGGGATTTTTTTTACCTTTTTTTCTTCATTGACTTTAGCAACCTTTTTCAAGATCTTACGATAATACCCATAATTCATTCACTTCATTTTGGGGATTTTTTTCATGAGTAATAATTGGGATAACTCCGTTAGCACTAATCCATTTTTTAGTGGAATTGCCCGTGCTTTAGATGCCGCTCATGTTTCAGTTCCCGATCAAGGGTGCCCTCCAAATATTTATGCAAGCACGAACACAACTAACGCTTATATAGGCAGCCAAGATGGGCGAATTAGTATCTGTGAAACGACGCACGTTTTTGGGAGTTCTTCTTTTGATCCCCGCTTTCAAACCCTATTTTTACGAGCAACACGAGAACCTCTTCCCTGGGTAATCTCTGAGGCTCAAGCACTCCCCTTTCGAACAGCTCTTACTCATTGGCGGCGCAGTCATCCTCAAAATCAGGGAAGTAATTTAGACGTGCTTCAGGCGATACTTAATTGGTTTTTAGCACCTGATGGTTTGGGAATGCATATGGAGGAAGGTCTACCAGAAGCCAATGCTCGAGAAGCAGTTCAAGGACGCCGCGGGATTCCACAATATGGAGTTAATCCGGACGAGTTTTTACGAACAATCCCTCGAGGAGATTGTACAGAAGGGGTCTATGCATTAACCGCCTATCTCCACCTTGCAGG
>CAYWGE010000222.1:0-1080 GCA_964457215.1 uncultured Pseudomonadota bacterium | reverse complement strand
ATTTATCCCAGAAGTAATTTATACAGAATTTCCAAGAACATTTACTTTACCGGATGGAAGAAGAGAAGTGCGCACAGTGACGCATATGTTGCTACGGGTAACTATAAATGAGAATAATTATTATCTCGATCCCGGAGCTAGCCCCGATTATCGTTTTCGCACTCGGTTTTCCAGTCCAGAAATGCCAAATGCGCGTGAAACGGTAATCAACTACGCTCAAGTGCTTTCTTGGTATTACAATAATCGTGCAAGTGATTTGAGTGCTCAAATCCCCTTAGATAGAGCACAAGTGATTGCACTGTACGAACGCGCTCGACAGATTGATCCTTCAAATCCTAATTTTGCTTATAATCTTGCCCTTTTTTATTCAAATGAGGGGAATCGTGCTTTAGCTATAAATACTCTACAAGATTTAATTCAGCATATAGACCGTAACTATCACCCTGCTTATTATCAATTAGGCTTGCTCTTAAGAGATCAAGGCCAACAAAGGGCTTCCACACTCTTCTTTACCCGCGCCATTCAACTTGCCTCGTCTGACTCTCGTTTTCGTCATTTAACTCAATCATACACGGCCGCAAGAAACTCTGCCCGTCTTAGACCTCCTGTTTACCGCAGAGCTGCTGGCGTACGATGAAAAAGCACGACGATTTCTATTGGATGCGAAAGGCACTCGCCCAAGCAACACAAGCTAGCCTCAAACAAGAAGTGCCTATAGGGGCCATTGCGGTTCAAAATGGTAAAATCATTGCTCGAGCTCATAATCTTCGCGAGAGCAAACAAGACCCTTTAGGACACGCCGAAATTTATTTGATTTCTAAAATCTCTAAAAAAATCAAATCCTGGAGATTAAATAATGTCACTGTCTACGTAACCTTATAGCCTTGCTTAATGTGAATGGGGGCCTTGCTTCAAGCTCGAGTCGGTCGTTTAGTTTATGGCTGCAAAGATCCTAAAGCAGGGGCTTGCGGATCCCTCTACGATTTCTCTCAAGATATGCGTTTAAATCACCGTATAGAAGTACTCTCAGGGGTTTTAGAAAAAGAATCCTCTCAAATATTATCAGAATTCTTTCAAACT
>CAYWGE010000221.1:0-3561 GCA_964457215.1 uncultured Pseudomonadota bacterium | reverse complement strand
TGCTACAAACAAAGAAAACAGAAGCCACAAGCCCTCTTCATCTCTTTCGAGTAAATTCTAAGCAAGATACCGGCCTCTTATTGATTAGCCCAATTTTCAAACAGGACAAATTAGAAGGTTATTTAAGCACGGTTATTTCAGTCAATCTTTTTATGCAAAGTGTACTCGCCAATGTCTCTGTTCAAAACCTCTACGTTGACCTCTACGATATAACAAATGACGAGAAAATTCCTTTATACTCTGAAGAAAGAAAACAAGAAATCGAAACAAAGAAAATTTTTATAACCGAAAAAAAGATTACGTTTGCCGGTAGAGATTATCTCATCGTCTGCACCGCCGGTCTTCAATACATCTACTCCATTCAAAGTTTTACCCCTTGGGGAGTCTTCATTTTCTTTATTCTAATGACTCTCGCAATGTCTTATTTCATCTTGCGCCTTGGCAAAGAAAAAGTTCATCTCGTTAGAGAAATGACTGAACGAAAAAAGGCCCAGCAACTTGCTGAAACGGCCGCCCAAGAACTAGAAAAAGTGGCCTCATTAAGGCAGGCTATTTTAAATGGAAGCAACTACAGCATTATCTCCACCGATCCCCAGGGAATTATCCAATCTTTTAATGCCGCTGCAGAGCGTATGCTGGGCTATAGTGCAGAAGAAATGGTGGGAAGAAAAACTCCAGAAGTCATTCACGATTTCAACGAAGTTGTAAAACATGCTCAAGAGCTGAGCGAAGAATTGGGAGAAGAAATCAAACCTGGATTTGAAGTGTTCGTAGCAAAAGCAAAACGTGGCAGCTCCGAAGAACGGGAATGGACCTATATCCGAAAGAATGGAAGCCGTTTTCCCGTTTTGCTTTCGGTCACTCCCATCTTAGATCTTCGCCGAAGAATCACTGGGTTTTTAGGCATTGGGTCTGATATCACTGAACGAAAAAAGAGTGAAAATATTAAAAATGAATTCGTATCGGTAGTAAGCCACGAATTACGAACCCCCTTAACCTCGATTCGAGGAGCCTTAGGATTAATTGCGGGTGGAAAAGGGGGTAAGATTTCCGAAGAAACCAAACCACTCATCGAAATTGCTCTGCGGAATTGTGAACACTTAATTGAATTGGTGAATGATATTTTAGATCTCAGCAAAATAGAATCTGGAAAAATGGAATATCATCTTAAAGCACTTCCTCTTTACCCCCTTTTAGAAGAGGCGTTAAAAACGAATCAAGCGTTTGCCGATAAATATGGGGTTTCCTTGCAAATCAAGAATCACTCCTCACACCCTATCTTTGTTTCGGTTGATTCCAGACGATTGCTCCAAGTACTTACCAACCTCATTTCAAATGCGGTAAAATTTTCTCCCCCAAAATCGACTGTTACTCTCGAGTTAGAGGTCAAAGGGGAAAAAGCCCATGTTGCCGTAATCGATCAGGGGGCTGGAATTCCTGAAGATTTCTACTCCAAAATTTTCAAGAAATTTAATCAGGCTGCTTCCGCAAATACCCGCTCCCAGGGGGGCACAGGGCTTGGATTAGCCATTAGCAAATCAATCATCGAGAGCATGGGGGGAGAAATAGGCTTTCGAAGTAAACTGGGCGAAGGCAGCGCCTTTTTCTTCGAGCTTCCCTTAGTAGACCCTGAGAATTCTCAAATTAAAAAATAAATTTCGCCTCTCGCCCCCCGAAATCGATGACAAATAAGAAAAAGTAAGGCTTCTTATATAAAATCGGGCTTAGTCTGGTTTAATTGTGTGGGATTCCTTTATGGAACAAGCCTTAGCCGAGCTTGCCTCACCCTTCATTTTCGCTTTTTTAATCCTCAAACCTATTTTTTGAAGTTCCCGTTAGCCTAAAGACAACCCAGTTAAGAAATGTCTGATTACTTCACGACTCAAGCGTTTTGGAGATGAAGGCATGGATAAAAAATAGGAGAGATTTTATGATGAAACGTTTTCTACTCACAGCAACACTCCTGCTCGCCGGTAGTATTCCAGCGGTAGCGGGGGTTTCTATTAGCGTTGGTGAACCTGGATTTTATGGCAGTTTAGATATCGGCAATTTTCCACGCCCCATGCTCGTAAGCCCAGAGCCCGTGATCATTTATTCCACGCCGACCGTCGTATATGAACCTATCTATATGCGTGTTCCACCCGGACACCAGAAGCATTGGAAGAGATACTGCGGAGAATACAATGCCTGTGGCCGCCCAGTCTACTTCGTGCAGGATAATTGGTATCGAAATGTTTATGCACCCCGTTACCAGGAGATCCACTGGAAGCAACGCGAGCATTATGAGCATGAAAAATACCGTGAAGAAAAATATGAGTATAAGCATGAAGACAAACATCACGGAAGCCATGGTCATGGATACGGGCGCCACTAAGATAGCGCCCTTTTGGGTCATCTAAGTTTTAATTATCTTTGATGTTGTTCCAGTGCCGTTCGGGATGTACCAGGGAGTGGTTTGTGGCAAATTTTATTCCCCGCGCCCTCACTCCGAACGCGCAACAATTTCAGAGACGCCGAGAATGTTCCCCATCGAATCCAACGCCTTCACTTGGAAAAAGAGCGCTTGCGAGTCGAGAGGAATAGCCGTTTCAAATCCATTCTTCGAAACGCTGGGCAACACCACCGACACATCATTTGAGCTTGAGCCAGCAAGCACTTGCCAAGCGCTGGTTTGAGTTGAACCATTCCAAGAAGCATAAACTATTGTTTGTCCATTGCTAGATTGCAAGGCGATGCTGGGTGAATAATAGGGCAAACCTATCCAAGGCTTTCGAAAAGCGCGATAAGAAATATTGCCTCCCGGCATTTGCACATCATACAAAAGATTTTCGGAGCCATCCGCCGGAGAATTTCCTGCTGCCGCGTATTCAGAATAATACGAAGAAGAGCCCCAGCCCACGAACTGGTTGCCATTCGAGAGCGTCTGCATATTTCCTTGGCTGTTGGAGAAAAGCGCGGGGGCATGATAATAATGGCGATCTGCTGTAGCCAACATTGGAGAAAAATGGAGATTTAAAATCAAGCCGTGAGATTCTTGTTCGGGAGAACTATCCGTATTGCAACAGCCGTCGTCGTAGAGACTGATTTTGCCATCTGGCAAAAAACGGGCATCATGCTGCCAAAAAAATTGGGCATTGGGCCCCAAGCTGAAATCGCTTTTTACTCCTCCCAATTGCCAGAGGATATCGCCAGTTGATTTTTGAACATGATAAAGTGCCCACAGATTACGCGCCGAAATTAAAATATCGCCGTTTGGGCCTTCGTCGATTGAATTGCAGTGAAAGGCATCCCAAACGTTTCCTGTTGAAGTGGCACTTGAGGCCGCTACTTTTGAATCGGCGGGGTCGACATGCTCGAGAAAACTCCAGAAGAACAAAAGCTTTCCTGTTTGAAGATCCACCTCCTGAATCGCGCAATCGGCGATAAATCCATTTTCAGGTCCTCCGTAAGGACTTAAATCCTGAGCAATTGATTTGATCGAGGTAAACAAGGCCGTGCCGCGGGAAGTAATTATAAACTCATGCTCATCGGAAGTGTAACCGCGTTGAGGCGTCAAGGTTT
>CAYWGE010000220.1:0-3568 GCA_964457215.1 uncultured Pseudomonadota bacterium | reverse complement strand
AAGAAAAAATTAAAAAAACAAATGAAGAACTTCAACGAGCCAATGAAGTAAAATCAGCCTTTATTTCGATGGTTTCTCACGAGCTACGCACTCCCCTTGCCTCCATGAAGGCAAGTGTTGAAATGCTTTTAGATGAAATCGATGGCCCTGTAAACGACGACCAAAAAGAAACCCTGACTATTGCGCAAAAAAATATTGATCGTTTGGCGAAATTAATCGGCAATGTGCTGGATTATACCAAGCTCGAAGCAGGCAAAATGCCCATGAATTTCGCTCAGGTCAATGTAACAGAACTTGCAGAAGAAGCTTATGCCACAATGAAGCCAGCTATTCTTAATCAGAAAATTCAATTCATTAAAGAATTTCCTGAAACTCCAGTCATGGCAATTTGTGATGGAGATAAAATAAAACAAGTTATCTTGAATCTTATTAATAACGCCGTAAAATTCACAGAAAATGGCCAAATCACCCTAAAATTAGCCAATACCCCACAAGAATTCGCCATTAGCGTTTCCGATACGGGCATTGGAATTAATCCTACCGATCAAAAAATTATTTTCGAAATGTTTGGTCAAGTCTATGCCCGCGGCATATGGAAAACCGGTGGGTCGGGGGTAGGCCTTGCCGTATGTAAATTAATTGTATCGGAACACAAGGGTAAGATTTCTTTATCGAGTAAGTTAGGGGAAGGATCGACTTTTTTATTTTCTATCCCGCACAATCTTCCAGAGTCTGATTAATCACTTTTAAAAGTTCGCGAGGTTCATAAGGCTTATGAATCACACCCTTCACTGCTAAAAGGCCGAGCTCTTCTCTCTCTCCTAACCGTGCAGACGTAAAAAAATAAACTGGGATCGAATGAAGTTGGGTATCTGCTTGAAGTGTCTTAAAAATATCTACTCCTGAGACTTCGGGCAACACAATATCTAAAAGAATTAGATCAGGTCGATGCGTGCGAATAAAATCTACCGCTCCTTTACCCTCGGTGTAGCATAAAACCTCATGGCCCGCAGAACGAATCCATTTGGAGGTAAGTTTGAGCAGGTCTTCTTCATCATCCACAATAAGTACTTTTCCTTTTTTCAATGGATTAAAGCCTCTACTTTCCCTGCGACTTCTGAAAATTGAAAAGGTTTAGAAATAAAATCGGAGGCCCCTAAACTTAAGAAAAATTCAACGATCTCGGGGTCACTATACCCACTCATCACTAATACAGGAGGAGTGGATATTTTATCATGCTTATCAAGATCTCGTATCAACGCATGGCCGCTCGCTCCTTTAAAACCTAAATCAAGCAAAATCATATCGGGGAGACTTTTTCGGATAAGTTCTAATGCGGTCTCAACAGATGCGGCGGGAATAACTGCATAGCCTAGCTTTTTAAAACGTTTGGAAAGCATGCTTAAGAGATCGGTATCGTCTTCGACAATCAAGATAGTCTTGAGGCCCTTTATATCTTCCCTTTTATCTTCCATCATCTGAAGCCTCCCAATCTAAAAGTTGAATACAAGGATCAATCTCATTGTCTCATACTTTACAAGATTGAGCAAGAGAGCTCAGGAAAATGAAAATCATGAAAAGCTTAAATTAATTGTAAATTGGAATATTTTGCCACTAAACGCTTCATATCTCCACTTTGGAAGAGGATGGTGAGCTTGCGGTCTTCGGCACTTCCCTCACATTGTTTAATGGTCCCCGGACCAAAAATAGGGTGTTTGACTCGACGACCTACCCGGTACGGGTTATCGGAGAGACTCTCTTCGATCGTGGATGATTTGCAGGTACTCCAGTCCCTCATTGTGGGGAGAGAAGGGGTTAGATTTGAATAAGATTGTATAGATTTGTTAAGAAAAGTCTTTTTTTCTTCGAGTCGCTCTAAAAACTCAGCGGGGATATCCTCCAGAAAACGCGAAGGTAAATTCCACTGTTCAGAACCATATAAAATTCGCTCTAAAGCGTTACTTAAATAAAGTTTTACCCGAGCACGAGTCATTCCCACATACATTAAACGACGCTCCTCATCCATCTCCTCCACACTGTCAAATGAACGGGTATGAGGAAACAATCCCTCTTCGAGTCCTATTAAAAAGACACGATCAAACTCTAAACCTTTGGCTAAATGTAGGGTCATTAAAGGTAAAATGCCTTTTTCACTATCTAAAGAATCGACCCCACTGGCTAAAGTGATTTGTTCTAAGAATCCTCCTAAACTTGGAGTTTCCGTAGAGTTTTCGTAGTCTGCCACCACACTAATTAATTCTTCTAAATTTTCTATTCTCCCTTCAGCCTCAATAGTCTTTTGCGTTTGCAGTTCCGATAAATATCCCGTTTCTTCCATCACACTCTGAACCCATAAAGAAAGTTTTTGAGCTTCAAGTCCGGTTTGCAAACGCTGAAACAAGGCAAGAAATCCCTGAATTTCTTTTAGAATTTTCGGCCCTACTCCAATAGTTCCTGCTTCGTGAAGGGCTTCCCAGAGTGTTTTATTGGTTTGGCGCGCCCATGCTTCTATTTTTTCCAAGGTTGTTTTGCCGATACCGCGAGCCGGCACATTGATGATCCGCTTTAAATGAATGGCAGAAGCAGGATTCGCCACCACTGTAATATAAGCTAAAAGGTCTTTGATTTCTTGCCGATCGTAAAAGCGCGTCCCTCCCACAATTTTGTAAGGAATATTTTGGCGACGCAGTTCATCTTCTAAAATGCGGGACTGAGCATTAGTTCGATAAAAAATAGCACAATGATTCAATGAAGCTTCAGGTTCATCGAGATATTGTTTAATTTCACGTACTACAAAGTTTGCTTCAGACTTTTCATTAAGCGCAGTGTAATAAACGATTTTAGAACCCGCCTCATTTTGTGTCCAAAGTTCTTTATCCCGGCGTTCTGCAATCTTCTTCACCACTTCACCAGCCGCTTCGATAATATTTTTGGTCGATCGATAATTTTGCTCTAGTTTAATGACAGTGGCTGAAGGAAAAAATTGTTCAAAATCCAGGATATTTCGGATGTTGGCGCCCCTCCAACGATAAATAGATTGATCATCGTCTCCTACTACGCAGAGGTTTTGACTGTGAGAGGCTAGGAGTTGAATCAAACGATACTGGGCATGATTGGTATCTTGATACTCATCGACCATAAAATAGCGAAGTCGATTGTGATAAAGCTTTAATACATCGGGTTGTTTTTCGAAAAGCTGCACAGGTTTTAAAATTAAATCCCCAAAATCGACTGAATTATTTTTAGCAAGTGCTGCCTCATACCAAGTATAAATTTTGGCGACCTTTTCATCGAAGAAGTCGCTTGCGTTTTGCGCAAATTGTTCGGCATTGAGTAAATCATTTTTCGCTGCATTAATTCTTCCAACTATCGCTTTAGGGTGAAATAATTTAGGATTGATCTGTAAAACTTCTAACCCTTCTTTAATTAAATTGAGCTGATCGGTATCATCAAAAATGGTAAAGTAAGGCCCCAAGCCAAAAAGCTCTGGATGACGACGAAGAATCTTCACCCCTGCCGCATGAAAAGTAGAAATCCAAACCTCTTCGGCGGAGGCGCCTAAAAGTTT
>CAYWGE010000219.1:0-3602 GCA_964457215.1 uncultured Pseudomonadota bacterium | reverse complement strand
ATCATGCGATCGATATTCTCTTGGTCAAAATGCCAACGTTGAAAAGCAAGATCATTTGCCTTTTTATAAATTTCTAAAAGTTGTTTTTGAAATTGATCTCCTTGCGCAGCATTCAAATTCGCTTTCCAATCAAGCACAATCGCCTGCACAAATAAACCATTCGGGTCTTCGGGGTGTTCCTCAATATATTGATTAATCAAATTTTCAGCTTGAGAGGTTTGGCCCGCGTAAGCCATTTGCGGGGCTTGGATGAGGCGTGAATCCCAGTCTTTGGCCATGCTCGTCCAAGGAAGCAGAAAAAAACTAAATATTAAAATCCATTTTCGCATAAAGTTCTAGAAGTTTAACTCAAGGCTTTTAATTTGGCAACGGAGGGGCAGATTCTTGGGTTCAGGAGGCGCCGAAAAAGTTGTATCTAAATTAACGAATTTCGAGCACATCCTGCATAGTATAAAGTCCTGGTTTTTTGCCGATGAGCCATTGGGCCGCACGGAGTGCGCCTTGAGCAAAGGTGTCCCGCGAAGTGGCGCGGTGCGTGATTTCTAAGCGTTCACCGATTCCTGCAAAATAAACAGTATGATCACCCACCACATCCCCGCCCCGTAAAGTTTGGATGCCGATTTCATTGACTTTTCTTTCACCTGTGATTCCGTGACGGGCATAGACCGCATCTTTTGCTAAATTTCGGCCGGTTGCTTCTGCTAAGACTTCAGCTGTGGTCATGGCGGTGCCCGAAGGGGCATCTTTTTTCAAGCGATGATGCATCTCTAAAACTTCAATGTCAAAATCCGGGCCCAACGCTTTAGCCGCTTCGGCAATCAGTTTCCACATTACGTTTACCCCCACACTCATATTTGAAGAAAAGACGATGGGAATTTTTTTTGCAGCGGCTTCAATTTCTTTGCGTTGAGAATCAGTGAATCCTGTGGTGCCAATGACTATGGCTTTATGGTGTTGAATGGCTTCTTTTAAAAAACCCAAGCTGGCTTCAGGTCCTGTAAAATCAATAATCACTTGAGCCTGTTCGATTACTTCGTTTAAATTTTTGGCGATGCGAAGAGCAATGCCTTGTGAATCGACAGGGAGCATTTGAAGGCCTTGAGATTCGCCCAGAGCACAAATTCGTTGCCCCATTCTTCCTGCTGCTCCGCAGACTATGATTTTTGTAGTCATTTTAATTCCTTAAATCAGCTTGTAAGTTTTTAAAGCACTGATCAATTTTTCTCTATTTTCTTTTTTCAAGGGGACTAACGGAAGCCGAATCTCTTCGTCGCATTTTCCCATGAGCGCTAAAGCTGTTTTTACCGGCACCGGATTTGTTTCGATGAATAAGAGATTATTAATTTCAAGCAGCTCTTGATGAATTTCCTGGCAGCGTTTTATGTTTCCTTTTTGATTTTCGGTCCAGAGTTCTGCGCAGAGTTTAGGTAGAATATTTGCCGTTACCGAAATGGCTCCTTGAGCGCCAATTGCATATAAAGGCCAATTCAAGGCATCTTCTCCGGAAAGAAGAGCAAATTCTCGAGGACAAGCCGAGAGGATTTCGCTCGCTTGAATAAGATTGCCGCTTGCTTCTTTGATTCCCACGATATTGGAAATTTTTGCGAGTTTCGCGACCGTTTCGGGAAGAAGATTCACGCCCGTTCTACCCGGAATATTATAAAGAATTTGTGGAATTTTGACGGCCTGGGCGATAGCTAAAAAATGTTGGTAGAGGCCTTCTTGAGTGGGGCGATTATAGTAAGGGCAAATGAGTAAAGCACCATCGGCTCCTGCTTTGCGGGCTTGTTCGGTTAAACGAATTGCTTCGGTGGTTGAATTTGAGCCCGTGCCCGCTAACACTTTTGCACGGCCTTTTGCCTGCTCTACCGTAATTTCAATCACGCGATCGTGTTCTTGATGAGAAAGGGTGGCCGATTCTCCCGTAGTTCCGCAAGGAACCAAAACAGAAGTTCCATTTTCAATTTGCCAATCAATCAGGTCGCGCAAAGCTTTTTCATCGATGCGTCCTCCTTTGAAGGGAGTGATGAGGGCTACCATACTACCAGTAAATTGAGACATAAGTTCTTCCTCTACATTTTAATGCACTTATCGATTGCGGCCTTTATTTTCGGGTGTTCCTCAATTTTAGAAGTAGAGCTAAATCGAATAAAAAACAGCTCCGAAAGGCTAAGCCTTTGCATTACCTCATTTGCATAACACGCGCAATAGCTCTGAGCGAGCTGAAGGTTTTGGGCATTTTCTTGCCCTTGGGTGCTCATTTCTTGTTTTGAAGCCGCTATACAATCGGTTTTTATCCGGTGAATGGCTCCACGATTCATCGCGTCGCGGTTGGATTTAGAAAGCAAGAGCCATACCGTCATCAAGGTCAAACAAAGAAAACCAACCACAACAAACTTGACGCTCAAGGCGAAAAAACTCGGGATATAAAGAGGGGTGGAATTTAAATCTGTCTTTAACTTTTTTCCCAATTGAATGGCAGAAATTCGAGGCAAAATAATTTCAACTCCATTGTTTGTTTGAGTGAGGGTGATTTTGGGAGCTAAAACAGCAGGAAATTTACCTGTGAGAACAATTTGTTGCGGCTTACTTTCTCGAACGCGGTACAATTTAAAAAAAGACAAAAAAGTTTGGGTGAACGCTTCTAGATTTTGGTTTGGGATTTCAACTCTCACAAGGGAACGAGTGAGAACCATAAAATAAGATAGTCCCGCTAAGCCTAGCCAAATGGGAAAGGGCGAAAAAGAAGCGGTGCTGGAGTCAATCGCCGAGAAATTAATTTTCGCGCCACTAATTAAAATAAGTAGGCCACCGATACTAAAAACGAAGACAAACAGAAGTAAAAAAGCCCAAAGAATTTGGTTGAGGAGATTGTTGAGGTGATATTTGAGAGTTTTCATGAAAATCGAAGAGGAGGGATTAATTAAATTTCAATCTCGCCCTCAAAAACTTCTACCCCTGGCCCCGTCATATACACGTGATTATCTTTTTCGCTCCAATGGATCTCGAGTTTTCCACCGGGTAAATGGATCATCACTTTGCGATTAGTGTGCCCGTTCAAAACAGCGGCCACCGCTGTAGCGCAGGCACCTGTGCCACACGCCAAGGTTTCTCCGGCACCGCGTTCCCATACTCGCAAGCGGAGAGTGTTTTTATCCAAGACGTTCGCAAACTCTACGTTGATTCGGTTTGGAAATAAGGGATTTTTTTCGAGCACAGGTCCTAAGGTGGCAACTGGGGCTTTGTCGACATCTTCTACAAAGAGCACGCAATGTGGGTTTCCCATGCTTACGCAGGTAATTGCATGCATTTCTCCTTGCACCTCAATGTTTTTTGCAATGACCATTCCTTCGAGATTTACTGGAATTTTGGAGGCCTGGAGAATTGGTTCCCCCATATTTACTTCCACCAGATGATCGAGAATTCTGACCTTTTTGATGCCTCCTAAGGTTTCAATGCTCACCGTGTCTTCTTTGATAATTCCTCTTTTTTTAGCGTAGAGGGCAAAGCAGCGAATTCCATTGCCACACATTTCGACCTCGGAACCATCGGCATTGAAAATTTGCATGCGAAGATCAGCAAGCTCGGAAGGACAAAGTAAT
>CAYWGE010000218.1:0-3604 GCA_964457215.1 uncultured Pseudomonadota bacterium | reverse complement strand
AAAAACAAAAATTCAATATAAAAAAATCTTTCATGAATGAAGAAGAGTTTTCATTTTTTTCACAGCGGCATCAATTCCCACAAATATTGCATAAGCAATAAGAGAGTGCCCGATATTGTATTCTTCAATTTCAGATATCTGAATGAGGCGGACTACGTTGTTATAATGCAAACCATGGCCCGCAAACACTTTTAAATTAAGCTTTTGGGCTTCTTGAGCTGATTTTTTTAATTTATCAAAATAGAAGTCTTGTTGCTGAAGAGTAGAGTCTGCATATTGCCCGGTATGTAATTCTACAGCATCAGCTTTCAAAACATGGGCTTTTCGTATATCTTCTGGATCTGGATTCACAAAAAGACTTACTAAAATTTTTTGCTTTTGAAGTGCTTGAATAGTTTCTTCTAAAAAAGCAGATGGTTCTGTTAAGTTTAACCCTCCTTCGGTGGTTTGTTCTTCACGACGCTCTGGCACTAAAGTGACTTGGTCTGGCTTAACCCTCAATGCAATAGAAAGCATTTCTTGGGTCGTTGCCATTTCCAAATTAAGACGGGTTTTTATTTTTTCTCTGAGAGCTTTAAGGTCCTCATCTTGAATGTGCCGCCTGTCTTCCCTTAAATGACAAGTTATTTGATCTGCTCCCGCCTTCTCTGCCATAAGCGCCCCTTCTACAGGATCTGGGTAGATAGTCCCACGTGCTTGCCGTAAAGTAGCGATATGATCAATATTAACACCGAGTCTAGGCATGAAGATCTCCTCCAAGAGTTTTACTTGCCTGTTCTTGGAGTTCTAAAACAATTTCTTTTAAAAGAGATTCATTTTCTCCTTCAGCCATAATTCTTAACAGAGGCTCTGTGCCCGAATAACGTAGTAAAATTCTCCCTTTGCCAGACAAGCGTTTTTCCGCCGAAATAACTTTATTTTGAAATTCTGGAATTTGAGTCCAATCTTTTTTTCTCTCTACTTTCACATTCACTAAAAGTTGAGGCATCGGTGTAATAATCTTTTTCAAAGCAGATAATGGTGCAGATCGTCGTTTCAAAATAGCTAAGATTTGCAAAGCAGCCAAGATTCCATCACCGGTAGTTGAATGATCAAGATATAAAATATGGCCTGAGCTTTCCCCTCCTAAGTTATATCCACCGGTTCTCATCATTTCGACAACATAACGATCCCCCACCTGCGCACGAATGAATTTTATTCCTTGTTCTAGCAAGAACTTTTCTAAACCGAAATTACTCATCACCGTACCGACCACTGTATTTTTTTTGAGTTCTTTCTTATGGTGCAAGTCCTGGGCAGACAATGCGAGGATTGTATCACCATCTATTATTTCTCCAGTTTCATCACAAAGTAACAAACGATCGGCATCACCATCCAAAGCAATTCCTACGTCCGCTTTAAATTCTTTGACTTTATTACAAAGATCTTGTGGGTGGAGCGCACCACACTCGCTATTAATATTTAATCCGTTTGGACTTACGCCTAAAGGAATAACCGTAGCTCCTAATTCTTCAAAGATAACAGGCGCAACTTTATAAGCCGCTCCATTGGCACAATCGACCACTAAAGTAAGCCCATCTAAAGTCAAATCTTTAGGAAAAGTAGCTTTCAAAAATTCAATGTATCGACCGGGGGCATCCTCTACTCGAAAGGCTTTTCCAACTTCCTCGCCTGTAGGACGTAAATCATTAAATTGTTTATCTCGAATAAGGTTTTCAAGCTTAAGCTCCAAGTCATCGGGAAGCTTAAAGCCCGTATTGTCAAAAAATTTAATTCCATTATCTGCGAATTGATTGTGGGAAGCCGAGATGACAACCCCGGCATCGGCGCGCATGGCTCTTGTGATAAAGGCAATTGCAGGGGTGGGAAGAGGCCCTAATAAAATAGCATCTGCACCGGCTGAGCAGATGCCGCTGGATAAAGCATTTTCTAACATGTAGCCAGATCTGCGAGTATCTTTACCAATCACAACGCGGCTACGTTTAGAACCTTTTTTCTGAAAGAGATAGGCAATCCCTCGCCCTAAAGACAAAGCCACCTCACTGGTCATAGGATAAACATTTGCGCGCCCCCTTACTCCATCGGTTCCAAAAATTTCTCTCCCCATAGGCCCCTCTCATTTCATTTTTTCAAAGTCCTTGAGTAAACTTAAAGTTTTAATACACTTTTTCACATCATGCACTCTTAAAATATTTGCGCCCATTTGAGCAGCTAAAAGATGAGCTAACTCGGTCCCCCCCCCTCTTTCTTTAGGGTGCAGTGCTTTTTCTAAATAGGCTTGCAAAAATGACTTGCGTGAAAGCCCCACTAAAATTGGGCAATTAAAAAAAACAAACTCCTGTAAATTGGCTAAAATTTTTAAATTTTGGACTCCTTTTTTAGCAAACCCAATTCCTGGATCTATAATAATCCTCTCTTTTACAATCCCATGACTTTCTAAAAAACTAATTTTAGTCTTAAAATAATTTACAAGCTCTGAAAGAATATCTTCATATTCGACGTCTTCCATCATGGTTTGAGGATTACCTCTCTGATGCATCAGCACAATAGGAACTGTAGTTTTGGATAAAACTTCAACCATCTCGGGATCAAAAGAAAAAGCACTTACATCGTTTAAAAGGCTAACCCCTAATCCTATGGCATCTCGTGCAATGGCGGCACGTCTTGTATCCAAAGAAATGGGGATTTTTATTTTTAATAAAATTTTTTCTAAAACAGGAAAGAGTCGTTTTTTTTCTTCTTCGAGACTAATTGCTGAGGCATTTGGACGTGTAGACTCAGCTCCAATATCAATTAAATCCGCCCCCTCTTCTTCCATTTGTAAAGCACGACTCAAAGCATTTTCAGGGTTATTCCATTCCCCTCCATCTGAAAAAGAGTCAGGAGTTAGATTTAAAATACCCATTACTGCTATTTTTTTAGAAAAATCAAAAGGATGATCAGCGATCGAAAACAGTTTTGCAGGCATGATAAGTTCTTTAAGCTTTGCCAGGCTGAGGAGCAACGACAGGATTACCCGCTACTTTAGTTTCGACAGTTCTGGTAGCGGGAATAGGTTTAGACACATTTGAGGCCGTCGCCTTCAAAAAAGGTGGTAATTTTTCGCCTTTAATCACTCGATCAATCTGCTCAGTATTCAAAGTTTCATATTCAAGCAAAGCTTCTGCAAGATTTTGTAAAACATCCTTATGTTCTAGCAACATTTTTTTTGCTCGTTCATAATTCTGGAACACAATACTTCGAACTTCAGCATCTATTTCCATAGCGGTGTTTTCACTATAATCCTGATGTTGAGAAATTTCCTTTCCCAGAAAAACCATTTCTTCTTTTTTACCATAGGTAAGAGGCCCCAATTTTTCACTCATCCCCCATTCACAAACCATGCGACGAGCAAGTTCTGTTGCTTTTTCAATATCGTTACCCGCTCCAGTGGTTTTTTGGCCAAAAAAGATTTCTTCTGCTAAACGTCCGCCCATCAGAATGGCTATATGATTTTCTGCCTGTTCTTTCGATTGAGAGTATTTCTCTTGTTCGGGGAGTTGTTGAGTCAAACCCAATGCCAAACCTCGAGGAATAATGGTGACCTTGTGAACAGGATCCGTCC
>CAYWGE010000217.1:0-3631 GCA_964457215.1 uncultured Pseudomonadota bacterium | reverse complement strand
TGTCGAGTTTTTAGGAGGGTTAGCACTTATTCTAGGACTATTCACCCGCTTAGCAGTCATTCCTTTGGCGATTACCATGATCGTGGCTATCTTGACCGCTCACAAAGACGGTGATTTTTATTATCCGTTGGTAATTCTGGCATCTTGTATTGCGTTATTTGATGTCGGTAGCGGTTGCCCTTCGATTGATAAGAAAATTTCTAATTGTAGTTGCGAACAGAATTGACAAGTCGCCCGAATCTGTTAATCCCCCAGGGGCATACAGAATAAGTCTGTAAAACAGACTAAGCACTATTACCTCGGACCTCTAAAAATAATTGGGAACCATGGCTTCCGCTGAAAAAATTCAAGAATTAAAAGAAATTGCCCGGCAACTGCGTATTGATGTGCTCAAAATGCTCCATCGAGCCAAATCCGGCCACACCGGGGGTCCTTTGGGCATGATGGAAATGATGGTGGCTCTCTACTTCTATAAAATGAAGCACGATCCTAAAAATCCGACCTGGGGCGATCGTGATCGGTTTATCCTTTCAAACGGACATACTGCACCTGCTCTTTATGCTTGCTTAGCGCATGCGGGCTATTTTCCGAAATCCGAACTCCAAAATTTACGTCAGTTAGGTTCCTTTCTCCAAGGTCACCCGAAACGAAATCCAAAATTGGGAATTGAAATGTCGACGGGTTCTTTGGGCCAAGGTTTGTCGATTGGAAATGGGATGGCCTTATCAGCTCGTTTAGATGGCAAAAAACATCGCGTTTTTAGTATGCACTCCGATGGTGAAGCTCAAGAAGGCATGTTGTGGGAAGGCGCCATGGCAGCAGGCCATCACAAGCTCTCAAACCGAATTTGTTTCTTAGACTATAATGGAATTCAAATCGATGGCTTCAATAAAGATATTAAAGACGTGTCACCCCTAGAAGATAAATTCAAAGCCTTTCGTTGGAACGTTCTGTCGATTGATGGAAATAAAATGGAAGAAGTCGTCTCAGCTTTGGATGAGGCCGAAAAAGAAAAAGAAAAGCCCACAATGATCATTGCCCGAACTATTTTGGGCAAAGGCGTTTCTTTATTTGAAAATAAACCCCACTATCATGGGGTTGCACCGAATGATGAAGAATTAAAAATTGCCCTCGAAGAATTGGGAGCGAAGAATTAATGGAACAGATTGCTACAAGAGATGCTTACGGCAAAGCCCTTGCTGCCTTGGGAGAAAAAAATCCTAAAGTCGTCGTCCTCGATGCCGACTTATCCGGCTCTACCAAGACAGGGATCTTCGCGAAGAAATTTCCGCACCGTTTTTTTAACATGGGAGTCGCAGAACAAGACCTCATGGGAACTGCAGCGGGCTTTGCACTAGAAGGCAAAATTCCTTTTGCCTCTACTTTCGCCATGTTTGCCACCGGCCGTGCCTGGGAAATTATCCGCAATTCGATCGTTTACCCTCACCTCAATGTAAAAATTTGCGCAAGTCATGCCGGCTTAACTGTTGGAGAAGATGGTGCTAGCCATCAAACCGTTGCAGACTTAGGCTTAATGCGCATTATCCCTGGAATGACCGTCTTAGTTCCAGCCGATGCCACCGAAACAGAGCAAATGATTTTTGCCATTGCCGATTATGAAGGGCCTGTTTATGTGCGTTTAGCGCGTGCAAAAAGTCCTGTTTTATTTGGTGCCGACTATAAATTCGAAATTGGAAAAGCCAAAATTCTTAGAGAAGGAAAAACCTTGGCTCTATTGGCTTGCGGTTTGATGCTTGCCCCTACTCTCGAGGCCGCAAGAATCTTAGCCGAACAAAATATTTTGGTAACAGTCGTTAATTTCTCGACTCTCAAACCCTTAGATACCCAAACACTCGATCGACTCGCCCAAACTCATCAAAAAATAATGACGATCGAGGAACATTCTGTCATCGGGGGGTTAGGGGCTGCCGTTGCAGAATATTTAAGTGGAACACATCCTATGCTGATTCATCGCATGGGAGTTCAAGATGAATTTGGTCAATCGGGAACCGCCGAAGCCTTATTGAAACATTATCACCTCACCACTGAGGATATTGTTGAAAATGCCAAAAAACTTTTAAAATCTTAAAAGTTTTTAGGTTTAAAGAGATTTTGTTTTCGAGTAAGGCGAAAATCTGTAAAAAGGAAAATATGAATTTTCTCCGCACACGCTTAAAACAAGGCAGTCTTCTCATCCTTGTTTTTGCCCTTGGTTTTTTTGCTCACTTTTCTCTCCCTGCCGTACAAGCCTTTGATGACAATATTTATAGAGCCCTCGAGCTTTTTTCAAAGGTGCTTTTTTACGTGGAAAGCGATTACGTCGACACCGTGGATGAAAAAGGTCTGATTGAAGGCGCTATAAAAGGAATGCTGGGCACTCTAGACCCTCACACCCTTTACCTCACCCCTGATATTTATAAAGATTTGAAAGCCGATACCGTCGGTAAATTTGGCGGCGTGGGCTTAGAAGTTTCTTTAAAAGACGGTATTTTAACTGTTGTTTCTCCCATTGAAGATACTCCAGCACAAAAAGCAGGGATTGAACCTGGTGACCGCATTGTGAAAATTAATGGAGAATTTACCAAAGACATGAACCTAAGTGACGCAGTTAAGAAAATGCGCGGCCCTCGTAAAAGTAAAGTCACTCTCTACATTTATCGCGAAGGCTGGAAAGAAGGCCATGAGTATGTGCTGCATCGCGAAATCATTAAAGTCAAAAGCGTAAAATCAGAACTCATCGATGGCAAATATGGTTATTTACGCATCACAAGTTTTCAAGAACGAACCGCCGAAGATTTAGCAAAAGCCATTGCCGAGCTTGAAAAAAGTTCGGGAGGACTCAAAGGGATTATCTTAGATTTACGCAGTAATCCCGGGGGTCTCTTAGACCAAGCCGTTGACGTGAGTGATCTCTTCATTAAAGACGGTCTCATCGTTTCAACCAAAGGTAGAACCCACAAATTAGAAGAACGCAAAGCCTCGGGTAAAGCTCCCTACCCTACCATTCCTATGGTGGTTTTAGTAAATGGTGGGTCTGCTTCTGCCTCTGAAATTGTCGCCGGTGCTTTGCAAGATTATGGCCGAGCCTATGTGATGGGCACCCAGAGTTTTGGTAAAGGTTCTGTGCAAACCATTATTGATTTAGGCGATGGAATTGGGCTCAAGCTTACCATTGCACGCTATTACACTCCGAAGAACCGCCAAATCGATGGAAAAGGAATCACTCCTGATCAAATTGTAAAACTTCAGGCCCCTGAAACTCAGAAAGCAGAAACCCAAAAACACAAAACAGAGAAAGAAAAAGACAAAGACGAAGAGGAAACTTTTACAAAAGAAGATGCTCAAAAACAGGCGGCCATTGCCCAAATTAAAAAAATGGCGGGGGGTCAATGAGTTCTTTTTTCACTCCAGAACATGAACTTTTTCGAAAAACTGTTCGGCAATTTGCTGAGCAAGAATTACTTCCTCACCAAAAAGAGTGGGAAGAATCCGGAGAGTTTCCACGTTGGGTTTTTGAGAAAGCGGGCGAACTGGGTTTATTAGGTGTGCACTACCCGGAATCCGTCGGCGGAGGGGGCGGAGATTATTGGTTCGAAGTTTGCTTAGTTGAAGAAATGATGCGCTGCCGGAT
>CAYWGE010000216.1:0-3643 GCA_964457215.1 uncultured Pseudomonadota bacterium | reverse complement strand
GAAGCTTTTCTCTCAAATGCAAGAGGTATATGCCCAATACGAAAAACGCATCTCTACCTCGGAAGCAAATCGTATTTTTAGAGAGGCGATTGAACGGCATCCTCCGCCCATTGTATCGGGTAAGGCCTTAAAACTCTTTTTTATGACCCAAGTCAAAAGTAAACCTCCTCGCTTTGTGGTTTTTACCAATCACCCCCAGCTTGTGCCCGAAGTGTATAAGCGCTATTTAATTCGTTCTCTCCGAGAGGCGTGTGGCTTTCAAGGAACCCCTTTGTTTATTGATTTTACGGCCCGTCGATCTAAGCAGGGTTAGAAACTTGGCTAAACCTGAAGAATTCCAAAAGCTTAAAATTTGCCGCATTGCACCAAAAAAATAAACAAGATCAGGGATTTAGAGGTTGACACTCTTGTTAAACCTTGCTAGCCTCTGTACATATTCAAATAAAGTTTTCCAAGAAAGACTATTTCTACTTAAGGGTGTTAATTCGGGGCCTTAGGTAGTATTTTTTTAATAAAATCAACAAGTTGAGGTGCAGTATGAAAAAAATAACCCCATTTCTTTTGGTTTTCGCTTTTTCTCTCTTAGTGAGTTCTACCTCCCATGCGGTTGTTACGGAATGCACAGAAGAAGCCTGTGAGCTTCCCCCGGCTTCTGCCTCTCAATTTTTCTTAGACGACGTGAATGATTTACAAGAAATCGATGACCTTGCCGCTTTACCCACCAATGGGGCTTTTTGGCCTGTGGAGGGGATTTTAACGGGACATTACGGAAAATGGAGAGGGGGACGCCATCGCGGCCATTATCATGCAGGAGTAGATATTGCAGCTCCTTATGGCACTCCTATTCATAGCCCTTTAGAAGGTGTAGTTGCTTTTGTAGGTCATAAAGGTGGCTATGGTTTAGCGATTGTTGTGGAGCATGGAGATGAAGTGGCAACTCTTTATGCCCATACTTCTGAAGTTTTTGTCCGAGAAGGTGAAGTGATTAAGAAGGGACAACTTTTAGGTAAGGTAGGTTCTTCCGGTCATAGCACTGGTCCTCATTTGCATTACGAAGTGCGTTATGAAGGACATCCTCAGAATCCTCTCGCTTGGACTCAGCGCTTACAAACTCAAAAATCTTAAAGTTTGCTTAGATACAGAAAGCAAAATGGGGCAACTTTCGTAGCCCCTTGCTTTATTTAATTTTCCTCAACGGTTTCTTCTTCTGCTGCTACATCTACCCACTGAGAGTTTTCTTCATCGTCCGGAAGGCTTTTTAAATATCGATCGTATTCCGATTGTTTAATTTCGCCTTTATGGATACGACGTTCAATTAATCGGATGTCGAAATTTTTTTCACCAATTTTAGTCATGAAAGAGAGTCCCAGCAATCAGTGGTTAGTAATCAGAGAGCTGATAACTAAAGTCTGAGCTGAAAACTTATTTTTAAGGTTTTTCGATTTCCATGAGGACTTTACCGTTCTTGAAAATTCTTACATCCCCTGTGGACTCTGAAATAACGATGGCGATGGCATTTGTCAAGGCAGTGATTCCGGCGGCCGCAATATGCCGAGAACCCAGGCCTCGGGGCACATTATCCTCTTCGTGGGCTGCTCCCAAATAACGTCCGGCTGTAATTACCGTGCCATCTTCTCCTACAATAAAAGCTCCATCGATTGCTGCAAATTCCCGAATCGTTTCTTTTAACTGAGGGTTTAAGATATTTCGTTCTTCTTCATCATAACCTTTGAAAGGGTTGATGATCATTTGTTTGGAGAGTTGCATGACGCGGTCTTGATCTCCAATAACAAAAATAGTCCCAATGGGTTTGCCCTCGCGCCCTTTATTGGCGAGTTCTAGAGAAAGAGCTAAAACATGTTCGAAGACTTCGGGTTTAATGATGTCTGAAATATTGGTAATATTTTTACTTGTAATAATTTCTGTTTCTTTTCCGATTTCAATGACGAGACAGGTGTCTAAATGTTTCAGTTCGGGATTCCCACCCAGAAAAACAATTTTTTCGTTTCCTTTAAAAAATTCTTGAGAGAAAGCTAAGGCCATACTGATTTTGATGAGTCCCAAGCGCCCTAAGTTAATATTTGGAACGTGAATCATTTTTTTTCCTGAAAATGAAACCTCGGAATTTTCTTTTTCTTTTTGACTGACCAGCACAAGTTCGCAGCCCTTGGGCATTTCAGGGATTTCGGATTCTCCTAAGGCCTCTTTAAATAGAAAAAAGAATTTCGCTTTAGTCCCTTTAGCGATATCCAGAGCGGCCTTTATCATTGTTTTATTGATAATTTTCATAAATTTTTAGGGATAAAGTCCACGTGTTAACATGGCTTGTGAAACGTGTTCGATACTGCGTATCAGACAAGCTAAACGGTTATTGACTGCTTTTTCTTGAGCAGTGCGGATCATGTTTGTAAAACCTTTTTTCATCATTTCTGCAAGGCGATTATAAATTTCTTGTTCAGTCCAAAAAAAGTTTTGTAAGTCTTGAACCCATTCAAAATAGGAAACGATGACCCCACCTGCATTCGCCAGAACGTCAGGGATTACAAAAATATTTGAATTATTTAATAAGATTTTATCTGCCTCTAATGTGCAAGGGCCGTTAGCACCCTCGGCCAATATCCTACAATTTAGTTTTGATGCAATTTTACCGGTGATTGTTCCTTCGCAGGCTGCCGGAATCAAGATGCTGCAAGGCAGGAGAGTCATTTCTTCATGGGTGAGTGCTTCTGCGTTAGGGTATCCCACTAAAGTTTTGTTTTTTTCGTAGTAGTCTTGGAGCGGTAAATAAGAAATTCCTTGGGGGTTATATAAAGCACCCTGCACATCGCTAACCCCAATAATTTTGCAACCGCGCTCTTCTAATGATTTATGAACAGTGCTTCCGACATTTCCAAAGCCCTGAATGACGACGATTGTTTCAAATCCCAATTTAAGGCCTAAATGAGCGGCAGCTTCTTCAATGACATAAGCGACTCCGCGTCCTGTAGCTTCTTTGCGTCCTAAGGATCCACCAATGGAGACAGGCTTTCCCGTCACAATTTCGGGAATACTATAACCCTTAAATTGGCTATAGGTATCCATCATCCAGGCCATAACTTGTTCGTTACTTCCCATGTCTGGAGCGGGAATATCGATGTCAGGACCAATAAAATTAATAATCTCTGCTGTATACCGGCGCGTCATGCGCTGAAGTTCTGAGCGGGTAAGAGGACTAGGATCAATCTGTATTCCGCCTTTTGCTCCTCCTAAAGGAAGCCCAAGTAGTGCGCATTTCCAAGTCATTAGCATGGCTAGAGCAGCAATTTCACCCAAACTTACATTGGGATGATAGCGAATCCCCCCTTTAAAGGGCCCTAAAACGTTGTTATGCTGAACTCTGTAGCCCGGAACTACATGAACTTTGCCGTTATCTCCTCGAAACGGAACTGAAACGATCAAAGCTCTTGCGGGAACCCGTAAGCGTTGAAGGATATTCTCATCTAAATTGAGCTTACTCGCAGCTTCTTCGAATTGAATTTGAACCTGCCCAAAAAGCGGGTTGTCCCATTCGGCAGAAAATTTTTTCATAAAGATCCCTTAAGATGACGTATATCGTTTGCTTGAATAACCTAAATATTATATGAATCTTTCTATGAAATTGCGA
>CAYWGE010000215.1:0-3652 GCA_964457215.1 uncultured Pseudomonadota bacterium | reverse complement strand
AGATTGCACCAGGGCTTGCTCGCTCAGTGAATCCCTCTTCTTCTCTTCCTGGCGAGTTAAAGTCATTAAATAATGTGCGTGAAATTCCCAAGCAGGTACTAGATCAAATCGTGCAATATGTTCGAATTGGTTTGAATAAAGATTTAAATAAAGAAATTCAGGTGGATCTTTCTGAAAAGATTTTCAAAGGACTTTCTCTACGCGTCACTTCTAATCGTGGATTAGTTCAAGTTACTTTTTTAACAGGTAATGCAGAGGTGAGGCGTTTGTTTGAATCTAATAAAAATCAAATGACTCAGGAATTGAAGCAAAAAGGAATTCAAGTCGAAAAAATTCAAGTTCAGTTTCTAAGTTAGGAGAAGATTGTGAGTGTTTCTCATTCTGAAAAATCGGTGGTCAAACCTTTCTTTTTTCAAGGCTTGAAAAAGTTGAATAAGAAACAAATTCAGCTTGAAGAAGCTTTATTAAATTATTTTCCTCAAGGTCTAAGTAAAAATCCTCTCCAAAAAAAGTTGGAAGATTTTTTCATGAATCAGTTTCATGTAGATTGTCACCTTGAACTTCGAAAAATTGAAGAGCTTTCCATTGGCCAATGGTTAAAATCTCTTCCTTCCCAATGTGTGGTTGCTCATTTTGGTATGCATCCGATTAATCAAACGGCCTATCTATGGGTAGATTCAGTAATTGCTTATTCTCTTATTGATCGTCTTTTAGGAGGAGAGGGAGAATATCCTACAGAACTTAAACCTTTAACTCCGATCGAAGAAGGAGTTTTACAATATCTTCTCTTAAAAACCCTTACTCAACTTTCTCAAAGCTGTGGAAATGCAGAAAGTATGCATTTTAGGCTCGAGAAAATTACTCGCAATTCGAAAGAAATTGTTTTGCCCGACATGCAAAATACTCCTTCGGTCTTGCTTCATTTTAGGTTGCAAATAGGCTCTTGCACAGGATTTGTTCTTTTAGTCTTGCCTAATCCTCTTTTAGAATCGGCTTTTTTAGGAAAAGAACCCTTAGAGCAGATTCAAGATTCGTCGGAAGATTTACTCGCCCCTTTTCAAAAAATGAGTTACGTTAGAGCGGATTTATGGGCGGAGATTGGTTCTGTTTCTTTGACGATCTCGGAAAAAAATCAGCTCGAAAAAGGGGATGTTATTTTATTTGATCAAACCCATTCCCATATGGCGGATGGGCATTTAGCAGGTAATGTGGTGTTAAGAGTAGGTGACGGAAAAAGTGGAGGGTTTTTAACTCAACTTGTTTCCGCGGATTCCCCAACAATTCTACGTATTTTAGACTATTATGGAGGCGAAGGATGAGCAAAAAGAAAGAAGAATTTGATTTCGAAAATTTTGATTTTTCCCATAATCCCGAAGCTGAGGCTGCGGAGCAGAACGATCAAAAAGACGATTTTTTTGAATCCTCTCCAGGAGAGGCTGCGGATTTTGGCCAAGATTTTTCTCAAAATTCCTATAGCGATTCAGGCGCGGTCAATAACCTGGTCGACCGAAAAGTAGTCAATTTAACGGCAGATATTCCCATTCAGATTGTGGCAGTTTTGGGTAAAAAATCTACCACAGTAAAAGATGTGGTTGCTTTACGGATGGGACAAGTCGTCGAGTTGGGACGACTCCCTAATGAAGCAGTCGACCTAGTCGCCAATGGTAAACTAATTGCCAAAGGAGAGCTCGTGGAAGTAGATGGACGACTTGGGGTTCGAATTTTGAAAATTTTTGATTAACACCATTCTCAATGATGGCGTCTCTATTGATGAAAGATTGTTTCTCGATTTTCAAATTTCAAAAATAGGTTCGATCAAACCATGTTTCTTTCTTTGTTTCTTATTTCAGAATCGCTTCCTCAAACAACTCTCGATGCGACGAGTTTGGCGAGCTCCATGAGCCCTGGTGTGGATTTTACGTGGATGTTTGTCAAAGTCATTTTCGCCATGATAGTTGTTTGTGCTGTGGCCTTTCTGATTATTAAATATGTTTTGCCCAAATCTCCTTATGTAAAAGCGAATAAAAATTCTCAAATCGAGGTGATGGAGCGGTTTATGCTTGAACCCCGAAAGAATTTATATATTCTCAAGGTAGGACCCCAAAAAATTTTAGTTGGCACCACTGAAAATTCAATTTCAGCGCTCACGCATTGGGCCGATTCTCAACGGGAGACTCAGTTTGAAAAAACCGAAGATTAATTTTAAAGTATTTAGTTTAACATTAAGTATTTTTTTTCTGGTTTTAGCTCCTGAGGTTTTTGCTCAGGGTAAATATGATCAGCCTCTTGCCCGTCCCTTAGTCATCCTGTTTGCGCTCTCTTTATTAGCTTTAGTTCCTGTTTTATTGATCATGATGACCTCCTTCATCAAGATCTCTGTAGTTTTAGCGTTGTTGCGAAATGCCTTAGGCACTCAGCAAATCCCTCCTAACCAGGTCATTACGGGTTTAGCGATTATCATGACCATTTATATTATGTCGCCGGTTGGAATCGACATTTATCGCGATATTCAAGGGTTGGTAGGGCAAACTTCTTCTCAAGGATTTTTATCTCAGGCGACTGTCTCGATGGCGGGAGAAGCTCTCGATAAAGGCAAAGAACCCATGCGTGGTTTTTTGATGAAACACGCCTCTGAAAAAGATCGCAGCCTTTTTTATAACCTCGCTAAACAAATGCGTCGACCAGAAGATCGGGAGCAAATTCAAAACAATGATTTTCTAATTTTAACGCCTGCCTTTGTGGTTAGCGAGCTTTCTAAAGCGTTTCAAATTGGATTTATCATTTTCCTTCCATTTCTGGTGATCGATATGGTGGTTGCCAATATCTTGCTTTCTTTAGGAATGTTCCAACTTTCTCCTATTACCGTTTCGTTGCCTTTTAAGCTTCTTTTGTTTGTTTTAGTAGACGGCTGGTATTTGATCGCGAAAGGTTTAGTGCTAGGATACATGTAGGACTAGCGGACTGGAGAGTGCTTTATGGAAAGTTACTTAGTTGCGATTTCTCAACAATCTCTTTACTTAATTCTTATTCTTTCTGCTCCTGCAGTAATAGTGGCGATGGGGATAGGGCTCGTTATCTCTTTGGTGCAGGCGACAACCCAAATTCAAGAACAAACTTTAACATTCGTGCCAAAGTTAGTGGCGGTAATGGTTGTTCTGGCCCTCACGGGGCATTGGAGTATGGTACAGTTAATTACTTTTACGCATAATATTCTCGATCAGTTTCCTAAATACATCCATTAAAGAATAAACCATGGATCTTCTTCGACATGTCTCTTCAGGCAATGATATTAATTTTGATTTATTGATTTACGGACTTATTTTTACCCGTATTTTCGTAGCGATTACTTTAACTCCTTATTTAGCTCCCCGTCCTGTACCTAACCAAGTAAAGGCCGCCGCAGGAGTGGTCATTTCTTTATTCATCTATCCTATCTTAGCTCCTGGTCTGTCCGAATCTCTCTTGCCGGCTGACAATGCCTTAATCGGCGTTCTCTTTTTGAAAGAAGCATTTTTTGGGATGATGATGGGATTGATTAACGCCTTCATTTTTTATGGGATTCAATCCGCAGGAAGTATGATCGATAACCAAAGATATGTTGCTAATGCGCGTGTCTTTAATCCCGCCTTGGGAGCACAGACCTCTATTTTTG
>CAYWGE010000214.1:0-3664 GCA_964457215.1 uncultured Pseudomonadota bacterium | reverse complement strand
CCTGCTGCACAGCCGCGCCGCCACGGGGGTTGTCATAACCTGCACCACTGACTGGAATCACTCCACATACAATATTGGGAGAGCTGCCTAGAGCGTTTAAGTGCTTAGGGTCTAGCGCGACTCGAACTGCAAGTTGAGCCCCCGAAGAGTGACCCATGACGAAAATTTCTTTAGGATTGCCTTTGTATTTACGGATATTTTCATGCAACCAATGGATAGCCCGGGCTACATCCATGGTTTGAGACTTCCAATCGACATTGGGCATGAGGCGGTAATTAATGACGGCAACTCCAATCCCTTGAGAGGCGAAAAAACGACCAATGTTACGATAAATGTCAGCACCCATTACCTTAAGAGATTTATCTCCTGAGATCCATTCTCCTCCATGCACAAAAACAAGGAGAGGCCAATTGCTCTGTTTGGGTAAAAAAAGATCTAAACGATTTTTTACAGGATCTGCTTCAGCAGATTCCCAGTAAGCAATATCGTATTTTACCTGAGAGTCCGGCAGCTTTGTTTCAGAATAATTGAGGACTGATTTTCTAAAGAGAGCACAACCCGTGAGAGAATTTAAAATAATCAGCAGAATTAAAAAATTCCTGAGCCGCATAAAGGATGAAATAGACATATTCCCCAACGCATTTCCTATTTTGTTAACAATTTAAAAGAATTTAAGTATTGATCGATTGCCTTTAAGCTTTTGGAACTTGTTTTTGCAGAAATCACGTAGAGTTTTTTATCTGCAATGCAAAAACGGGCTTTGCCGAGTTGAACGGAAGAATAATTTTGAATTTCATAAGTCATTTCTTCACCCTTTTTGCCCTGGCAATCGACAGGTTGCAGGTCGGTTTTCTGGGCACCCGTGTCTTTAATGAATCCCTCTTTTGCGCGGCCGATTAGGGCCTTGTCGCTTTGCATGGAAACAGCGATATCCGGAAGTTCAGTAAAGCTGGCGTTATATTCTGCCGTTTTAGTTTTAAAGGTATAAGTATTTTCTTTAACGTCGCCGACTGCACTCTTATGATTCACTCTTTGCAGACGAGGCTTTCCCGGCATCTGAATGCTAAATCCCCCTTCGGAAGAGGTGAAAGCTTGAAGGATGGTAGTTAAAAAAAGTGTAAAGATAATAAAAATAAGTGTAAAAAACTTCTTCATAAAAAAACCTCCCTTATATACTTTAGATTAAGGAAAATGGCTTTTTTGAAAACCTGGTTTTTCCTTAAGAGATCCCCCTAAAAAGGCCTGGGGCATTCTCTTAGGAGATTTTTACTCCCGGGTTAAAAAATAAGCTGTAAACTGGAATTTGATTGAAAAAAATAGCTACTCGTCTATTTTGACTTTATTCGATTTTAAAAATGAAAGGATTTAAGATGCGTAAAATTTATTTTTTATTGATTAGTGTTTTCGTTTTAACAACAACGGTATTTGCCGCAACAAATGTGGTAACAACCGCCAGTGGATTGAAATATCGTGATGATCAAGTTGGTACCGGCGCTGCGGCCACAAAAGATAAATGGGTTACAGTTGATTATACAGGTTGGTTGGATAATCAGGGTAATAAAGGAAAGAAATTTGATTCCTCGCTCGATCATAATCAGAAATTTAAATTTTTGCTAGGAGGCGGAGAAGTGATTCAAGGTTGGGATGAAGGAATCGTAGGCATGAAAGAAGGCGGCAAGCGCACTCTCTATATTCCGGCCAAATTGGGCTATGGAGCAAGAGGCGCGGGCCCAGATATTCCACCAAACGCCAATCTCATTTTTGAAGTTCAACTCATTCAAGTAAAGTAAGCCTATCTATATTCTTAAAAAAACGTTTCTTAATAAGGCTCGATGATTACCTTTATTTGGGGTGCAGGGTCCTCAAGAGAATTTTGTTGGGTGAATTCCTCATTCAACCATTTGGCATCCTCTGGGAAAAGCCGTACACAGCCGTGGCTCGCATTGTATCCGGGCACCTCATAAGATCCGTGCAGAGCATAACCCCCTTTAAAAAACATGCAGTAGGGCATCGGGGCCCCTCCCTTGCCAATTGGAAATTTTCTCGATTTGCACAAAGCTCCACCTTTCCGTAAGATCGAAAATTCTCCTACGATTGTTTGGCAAGTAGCCTGAACATCCGGGCACCAGTCTTTACCGCCTGAGGCTGCTCCCCATCTCCTCAAATTTCCTTCTTCATCGTAAGCTCCCCAAACCAGTTTAGAGAGATTCACTTGAATTTGTTTTTCTCCGAAAGAATCTATTTTAATAGGAAGAGGGGAGTTTTGAGATTTCGAGAAAAAATCTTTATCTCGAGGAATAGCAATTTTCATTCCCGTTCTTAATTTTAGATTTGTTCGATTCAGCTCTTTGAGTTGATATTGGTAATCTTTATCTTCCCAGAGTGAAGACCAAGTTTGTCCTTCTTGAATTTCCACGCATTCGAATTGATCATTTGAACAAAGTTGCTCTCCGAAACGCTCAGGTTTTGCAAAAGAAAGGGGAGTATAGGCACAGAACCCAGCCAGTAGGAATAAGGTAGAGAATAATTTTAAATTCCTAGGAGTTTTTAAGGCTCTTTTAAGAGATCTGATTAATTTAATAGACATTTTGCTCTCGTTTCTTGGATCATAAAGGATGTCACATCTCATGTCAGTGGATATATAAACATTCGAAGAAGGTAAATTAATTTACTAAGCCAGGGGCCTAATAAAATATGTCTTTTGATTTTTCACAAAAAGAAGATTTGTTGAAAGCCTTAGGTGTGGCAGCGTTTTTCTTGGTAATTTTTTATTTTAAAAATAAATCAAAAAATGTTTTAGGGCTGTTGATTTTTGTGATGCTATTAATTGGAATGATACTGTTACTCAGCTACTTGAATGTATCGTTAGATTTTTATTCAGTGCCTTCCTATTTAAAAGATCTCATTTCAGAATAAGTTTCTTAAACTGTGGTAAACGTTTAGGTATTAGTGACAATTCCGAAATTGAATATCTGCTAAAAATTGTCCGCCACCAGGGGGCGTGCAATCCATTTTTAAATAACCTTCAACAGCTACGACATTATTGACTAAAGAACCATTTCTTTTCAGCTTAAGGTCCAAAAGCTTGCAGATAGTTCTATCGAGAGTAACAGGATTTTCAGATTCTGAGCCCCAAACAAGAATTTTGGCATTTTGCGGAGTGTCTCCTTGAACTTCAAAGTGAGGGGAGCCTATTTTCCCGCTCTTAATGGTTACCCCCCAAAAAGGTGGGATATAAGCCGCGCCGGAACGACATGCTTTGGCTTTGAAAGCCCAATTTCCTAATAGGGTGCTTTGTGAAGAAAAATTTCCTTGGAGCCCAGAGCTAAATCCCCAATACGCGATAATTGGAATGATTAAGAATAAAAGAGACATCCAAGGCATGGGATTGAAAGTTTTTTTCTTAGAATTTGAGGAAAGAGAAAAGGTAGCTTCTTGGGGAAGCCCAACCTTTTTTTGTAGTTCCTCCACCTTTTTTTCTAAGGCTTGGATGCGTTCTTCAGTTGATCGGTAAGAAATGTCCATTCAAATAATCTGGTTCTTAAGAGAGGCTTTTAATAATTTTTCTTAAAATTTCATCTAAGGAAATTTCAGGTTTCCATCCGACAAACTTTGCGATTTTAGAAATATCGGGCTGACGTTGACGAATATCTTCGAAGCCTTC
>CAYWGE010000213.1:0-3681 GCA_964457215.1 uncultured Pseudomonadota bacterium | reverse complement strand
ATTTCCCACACTGCGCGCTCCGTATTATTCACCCCCTGAATGCCACATTGCTTAAGTAAATCCTGAATCGATATTGCAAACACCTGCTCTAGAGGTTGTTTCGAATATATTTTCTCTGGAGGGTTAGAATCTAAAGTCGCCAATTCTTTTTCGGGTCTTAAATCTCGCACCCCTTTCCATTTTACTCGAAGGCCGTCCCAGACGGGGGGATTACACCAACGCTGAAAATCCTGGGAGCTGGCTTGTAATTCGATGCTTTTGTTTTCGTCCGCACAAAGTCCATTGGGTGATATTCCTCCGAGTAGGATCAAGAAGAAAAAGAATTTGAAAAAAGAGTTGGGTTTGAAAAGAGTGTAAAATAATTTCATTTTATTTTCTCCTATTTGTTTAAGGGAGATGAAGAATATCGCGCAGTATATAAAGAATAAATATTAAATGAGAATTTCTATTGTTGGTACAAAGCCAAGAAGTCCGGAATCGATTGATTCACGCCTGGCAAACTATCCCAACAAAGTTCGGCAGGAGTGCATTGCAACATCGAGGCCCAGTGAGTCAGTTCGGAGGAAGAACTGCCAGAGGCCATTTGCATGGTGAACGCATAGTCTCCGACCTGTTGCCCAAAGGTGCCAGTCCCTGTCGACTAAGAAAGAGCTACATCGGTGCATTGATTTTAATATTAAAAAACTTTTTTTGTGCCACATCATAAGCTGCTTTAAAATAACAGCTCCCCCCTCCTGAAACATGAACTCGAGTTCCTAAATCGCTCGCTTTGTGTGGAATCATTCCCGAAGCACAGAAGGCATTAATGAAGATTATTTTTTCGTTATCTTCGCTTACAATCCCCCAATATTCACGGAAGTAATCGTTGTAGAGGTTGTTTTTAAGGTGTTTGTAGCGGTCTTTATCGTCTTGAAGAAAGACAGAATAGGGTTCTTTATTTTTTTCTAGCTCCGTAATTCGGCTTTTTAAAACCGATTCGAGATTTGATTCCAACTCTCGCACTTGTTCTACGGTAGGCATCCAGCATTCCTTACGTTTTAAGGTTTCATGCAGGGCATTGTATCCATAATGAGCTTCACATTCTGCTTTGCTAAAAATATAGCCGTCTTTCTCAAATGTTTTTCCTTTTGCAAAAACGGAAAGAGAAAAAATTAACATTGAAACAAGCGCTATAAAAAATGATTTTTTCATCAAGCCTCCTGTTGGATTTCCGTCTTCGAATGGCCTTACCCCTTCTCAATATACTCACCCGTCTCGGTATCAATTACGATTACATCACCGGGTTTAATAAAGAGTGGAACTTTAAAAACGGCCTCGTTTTCAACTTTCGCATCCTTCTGAGAATTCGGGAATCCTTTGGAGGGAGGATCGCATTCGGTGACCGTTAAACTCACACGGTTGGGAAGACTATAGCTGATATTGGTGCCGTCATGACTTAAGAGCATAATTTGAACTTCGGGTCTTAAATAGGGGAGGGCATCTTCTAAAAAAGTTTTAGAGAGCTCAAATTGCTCGAACGAAGTGGGGTCCATGAAATGAAAATTATCGCCGTCTTGATACAAGAAATTAATATTCCGCGCTTCGAGCTCCACCTCTTGCACCGATTCGGTCGAGGCAAAACGTTTATTGTGTTTGATACCAGTTTTTAAATTGCGGATATCCGCCTGAATCTGCGCATTGCCTTTACCCGGTGTGATATGTTGCACTTTGAGTACCCGGTAAAGAGTGCCTTCGAGCTCTAAAATATTTCCCGAACGAATTTGAGTGGCTTTGATCATAAGCGTTGGCTCTTTTCTGTAAAAGTAAACTTCTCCCTAATCAAAAATTAAATAGCAATTGTAAATTTATTTTACATTTCATGTTTAAAATTTATAATGCCTCATAATAATCCTTAAAATTAAAAAGGGGAGATTCTATGAAAAGAGCCGAAAAGGCGTTTGGCATTTTTGTTTTTGTGTTTATCGCTTGCTTATCCTTTGAAAAGGGGCATGCCGAAACTTCTGCAGCATCCGCGAAAACCGATGAAAGCTATACCATGCCTTTTCTCTCGAAATTTCCGGATCAACCCCTTTTAAAGATTCCGTCCAAGAGTGCAAATCCGAATGCGAAAACCTACATACTCCCGGCCACTCCCGCCACCTCGCAGTGGGGTGTTTTCGATAATAAACAAGCGCCCGTCTTAAAAATAAAATCGGGTGACTCGGTTGTTTTTGAGACCATGGCTGCCTCGGATAATCAAGTGGTTCCGGGTGCGACCATCGAACAGATCATCAAAATTCAAAACGAAGTTCCGGGCCGAGGACCTCACACTGTGACGGGCCCTGTCTATATTGAAGGCGCTGAGCCCGGTGATTCTCTTCAAATTCACTTCAATAAGATTGTGCCTAGACCCTACGCCTCGAATAATACTGCTCCGGGTAAAGGGCTCTTTCCGGATGTCTTCCCCAAACCACGTGTTCGTTATTTTTATCTCGATGTTGAAAATAAACAGATGGAATTTATGCCCGGCATTATTGTGCCTCTGGCCCCTTTCCCAGGGGTTGTGGCCGTTGCCCCTGCAGAAGCCGGTAAATTCGATACAGCACAACCCGGCCGCTTTGGCGGAAATTTAGATCTGCGTGAAATGACCGAAGGCAGCACACTTTATCTACCAGTTTTTGTAAAGGGAGCCTTACTCTGGACAGGTGATTCGCATGCTGCGCAAGGGAATGGTGAAATTAACCTCACCGCCGTTGAAACGGCTTTCCAAGAATTCAATATCACCGTCAATCTCATCAAAAAGAAAACCCTCGTTTGGCCCCGTGTAGAAACACCAAAAGCGTGGATTGCTGTAGGTTATGACCGCGATCTTGATAAAGCCTTTGATATCCTCAAAGAAGAAACCGTCAAATTAATTGTTGAACAAAAGAAAGTTTCTGCAGATCAAGCCAAAAAAATTATGATGGATACTTGGAATTGCCCGATTGCAGAAGTTGTAAATGGCGTTCAAGGTATTTACTGCATGCTCCCAAAACAAGCTGGGGCAGCTAAGCATGTGCTGCTTGCAGAAGATAACGCAGAATTTTTCGTCACCCATGGCAAGGATAATGATCTCGAACAAGCCATGAAAAAAGCCAGCATGGCGATGCTTAAGAAAGTATCGGCTGTGAAAAAAATGAACATCGAAGATGTCTATGCCCTTGCTAGCTTTACTCTTGATTGCCGCATTGCCCCTTATGAATCTGGAGAGAAAGAAGTCAACTGCGCCATGCCTAAGAGTTTGTGGGTGCGTTAAAAATTTGCTACCGAATTTGGGCAATTTCTAAAAGACGACTTTGTCTCGCTATGAAAAATAATTTATTTTCTTGGGCAAAGAGGCTTCTGATCTTGCTTAGTTGCATGAGCTTATTTGCTTGCCAAGAAAGTGCAGATCCCGTCCTGTGTGCAACGGAGCCTTATTCTAATTCATCCGAGTATTTGATTGGCAGTTTAGAGAACTCTTCCGACGATATCTGGAGCTTCATCACTCAGCCCAATTTGCAACCCATGAAAGTGGATATATTGACTCAAGAAGCAGGTCTTGGAGAAGGCCTGCTCTTTGTGTCTCCTTATAATCTCGGCACTGTCGTGGGGCAGACGGGCTCTTTAATTATGGATAATTCAGGCAATCCGATTTGGTTTCGTCCTCTTCCCAGCAGCAAT
>CAYWGE010000212.1:0-3689 GCA_964457215.1 uncultured Pseudomonadota bacterium | reverse complement strand
TGAAAGGCAAGTAAAAGGGTGGTTACCAAACAACCGACGAGGAAAAAAAACCAGGCCAGGGCGGGCGATTTGAGGAATCCCTGCCAAGAAAGAAAATCACTACGTTTCCAGACTCCAAAAATCCGAGCTCCACTGCGCTTCTCGCTCTGAGTTTCCACTTATTTTCCCCCTGGTTTCGGCGCTCCCCCTGGAGCCGCGGCTGCAGGTGCAGCCTCACCTGAAACCAAAATAAAAAATTCTCGCCGCCCGATTTTATCATCAAAATCAAAGAGAACAACTTCTTGCCAAGGACTCATCTGCAATTTTCCTTCGGCAATCGGCAGTATTAAAGAATGCCCTACAAGTTGTGCACGCAGATGAGCATAGTTTCTTCCACTACCGGAACGTCGATCGGGTCGTTTGTCTTGGCTAGCAGGAATTTGGGCTTCAATCCAGTTTTTATATTCTTCGTAAATTTTGGGGTCATTTTCTAAAAGAGTGACTCCCGCCGTGCCCACCGGCACAAAAACTTGCGCAAAGCCAAAAGGAAGGTTGGCTTCGCTCACCACCCGTTTTACGTCAAAAGAAACCGGTAAAACGTCGGTTTTGGCGGTTACACTGGCATAAGCTTTACGAAATAGGCCCATAAGAAGGTAAACTTAATCTTAATCGAAGTCCTTCCCTTCTTGCAAGTTAGCATTTAATCGAGTATGAGGGCCTTTATCAAACAAGCATTCGAGAACCCTAAAATAGGACAAACTATGCCTATCGCCATTACTCGAGGAGTTGCCATTTCGGTAGAACCCCATTACCTGCCTGAACGCTCAAATCCTGAGAGAAACTACTACTTTTTTACCTATCATGTGATCATTCACAATCAGGGTGATGAAACAGTACAGCTCTTAAATCGTCATTGGATTATTACAAACAGCGCTGGAGCGCGCGAAGAAGTAAAAGGGCCTGGAGTGGTTGGGGAGCAACCCACTTTGGAACCCGGTGAAAGTTTTGAGTACAATAGTTTCTGCCCCCTTGATACGCCTCAAGGAACCATGGAAGGAACCTATGAAATGGTGACAGATGAGGGAGAAAGTTTTCAAGCTCAAATTCCGCTCTTTACCCTAACGAGCGAAGAGATTGTGTATCATTAAAAATTTCTATGAAACTCATACTCCCCCTCTTAATCTTGAGAGGAGGAATAACAAATTTATTTCCTTTCCTGATAAACTTTCAACTCACCCAAGCTCATTTCTGAATTTGGGCTAATCACGCAAGCCTGGTTAGGGCGAAAACATTCAAACTTTACTTTATCTTTTTCAATCCTCCCCACTGCCTCAAGCTTGGCACTTTGACTCATCACGATAATTACTTCTTTTCCTAAAATATCAACGGGGGGATTGGCTTCAATCCAACGTTTCTTCCATTGATAGGCAGAGAGATCCACCGTGTAACCGACTTGATCTTTCCACGTACCCTTGTAAGTCTTAGACACCAAAACTTCCATGACTTCTCCATGCCGATAAGCCACCATCTTCACTTTTCCGATATAGAGTGCGTCTCTTAAAATATTGGGTAGATTGACTTCAATGGTGGGCAAACTTTCTGCTTGAGCACTCGGCTCGGGTTTTTCTTTCTTCACTTTCGCCTCGAGCGGAACTTGAAATAAAAAAACGAAGAAAAAAATCAGGAAAAAGAATTTCATAATTACCCTCCTCAGCTCATCAAATTTAACGAACTCTATTCATAAACACAAACTTATACTTTAAGTTTCTTATTGACCTTTAGGCAACCGCATTACTAGAGATTAAAATACCTTCCACTCAAATAATAAGGAGACTTTTATGTTACCTATTGTTGCTCTAGGCGTTGTTACTTTAGGGGCGTTGTTGCTTGAAGGTTGTAAAGGAGATCAAGGCCCACGAGGAGAAAGAGGGCCAGAAGGGCCTCGCGGTGATCGTGGAGATCGAGGCGCAGAAGGGCCACAAGGCGAACAGGGGCCGAGGGGACTGCAAGGGCCTCCGGGAACACCTGGGGCAAGAGGTTCAGGAATAGATTGGAGTAGATGCACCGTCGTGAGAAGGGATTTTACCAGCAATCAAATAGCATCGGGCCAGCTCGACTGCGGCTCAAATCAAATAATGTTTAACGGCTCCTGTAGCATATTCAATTATGGAAACTCGGTTGCTTGGGTAAGACAAGGACCTTGTAATTCTAGTCTTACCGGCGGAGCATTTTCTCCCACACCAGGCCCTTTATGCTTTGGTGGAGTACCAGATAATGAAGCAAGCTTGAGAGGATACTTCTGTGAGTTAGCACTAATATCCAGATCATCTCAACAAATTGGGATCATAATATACGCTACTTGTTGTCCTCGTGAATAAAAACAAACCCCTAGCTGATTTTTCAACTCGGGGTATTTTTCATTTATTCAGAGTATTTCTAACGTCCAGAGCCAGAACCCGATCCGCTTCCAGAACCTGACCCAGCAGCACTACCGGAAGCTCCCCCACTGCTGGAGCTAGATCCACCGCCTGATCCTGAGGTGCTATTTGAAGGGTCTGCTGTTAATTCTATCTTCGCACCAATAACACCATTACCGATCGTTGGAACGTTACCAGGAATTTTAGCGATAAAAACAAGAACCATTTTTCCATTCGCCAAAGGAGAACCTTGCAGGCTTAACTGACCCGCTGAGTTATTTTCATTCAGAGAGCCAGTCGAAAGTTTCCCAGTAACACCTAACCCCACACTCGTCGTCAAGGTAACCGCATCAAAACTTAAGACAGAGCCATCAAAAGTTCCTTGAACTTCGTCTCCTGCGGCCAAATCGGCCACAATATTACCTACGTCTGGCACTGGGATACTGATGCTAGGGAAATCATCTTTGGTCATTATCGCTTTGCCATTATTAACGGTAAATTTAAAAGACTCTGTAATATTAGTGAGAGGGGTTTCCGCATTTACACTTCCAGCTACGGTCTTGATGGTCACCTTATCTACTTTAAATGTTTTTAAATCCCCTGCAGGAGCCTGACCACAGTCGGGAGTTTTAGTATCAGCTTTTCCAGATAAACGAACTTGCTTAATCCCCAATTGAGGACCATTCAAAAATACATCTAGAAAAGTTTCATGAGAGCCAAGTGCTCTAGGCTTATAAGAAGTATAAACCGACATCACATCGCCCGCCGGAATAATAATTTCTTGAGCAAGATTTGAATTCGTGGGGGCATATTCGGCGCTTCCCACCATTACTTTTTTAATCTTAAAATAGTTGTCTTTATTGGTGCCGTATTCAAAGTAAACGCCCATAATGCGTTGGGGTTCACTCTCATTATCGTTTCGAATATTAATGACTTTTTCCTTTTCAACACAGGCAACGGTTGAATAATCGGCCTGAGCGAAAATTCCAGAAACCTGTTTGTCGCCTCCTCCACAAGCCACAATCGATAAGAAAGGAAGCGATAAAAGAAAAATAAAAAGAATAGATAAAC
This sequence comes from uncultured Pseudomonadota bacterium, assembly GCA_964457215.1. Classification (GTDB taxonomy): domain Bacteria; phylum UBA10199; class UBA10199; order JADFYH01; family JADFYH01; genus CAYLKF01. Next base: position 222 of record CAYWGE010000212.1, on the reverse strand, counting down.
GACGCATACTCAAACCTCCGAGTGGTTAACTCATGTCCCTCAATCTAATTATCGGCAATTGTTTGAAGAAGTTGCGGAAGAAAACTTAAAAAGATTTGACGCAAAGGGTCATAAGGACTGGGTTTTAAAACTTAAAGCATCGTCTTTAGCCGAAACCTTCACCTCGCCCCCTTTTTGGAGCTTTCCAAAAAGAATCTCTCGCGAGAGAGGCTTCGAAATTTC
>CAYWGE010000211.1:0-3713 GCA_964457215.1 uncultured Pseudomonadota bacterium | reverse complement strand
AAGCCTGGAATTTAAAAACTCAAGAATGGGTGAAAAAACATCCTGAACGTGAGCAGGATTTTTTATCGCTTTCGAACCGCAAAATTGAGCGACTCTACACGCCTGAAAAAGCAGACGATACTTACCTTGAGAAAATTGGTTTTCCGGGTGAATATCCTTACACCCGCGGCATTTATCCTACCATGCACCGCGGGCGTTTCTGGACCATGCGCCAATTTGCAGGGTTTGGCACCGCGCGCGATACCAATCAGCGATTCCATTATCTTTTAAAACAAGGCCAAACAGGGCTTTCGACCGCTTTTCATTTTCCAACCTTAATGGGGTACGATTCGGATTCTCCCCGTGCGCGTGGCGAAGTCGGTGTTTGCGGAGTTGCCATCGATACCTTGGCGGATATGGAGATTTTGTTTGAAGGAATCCCTTTAGATAAAGTGACGACCTCGATGACGATCAATCCGCCTGCCGCGGTTTTGCTTTGCATGTATTTAGTGGTGGCTGAAAAACAAGGCGTGCCTTGGACTAAAGTCGGGGGTACGATTCAGAACGATATTCTCAAAGAATACATCGCCCAAAATTCTTATGTTTTTCCTCCGCGTCCTTCAATGCGGTTGATCGTCGATACGTTTGAGTTTTGCACTAAAGAAGTTCCTAAATTTTATCCCATCAGTATTTCCGGTTATCATATTCGCGAAGCGGGTGCGACCGCGACCCAGGAGTTAGCTTTTACAATTGCCGACGGAATTGCCTACGTGCAGGCGGCCATTGAGCGTGGTTTGAATGTGGATGAATTTGCCTCAAAACTTTCTTTTTTCTGGGATGTGCACAACGACTTTTTTGAAGAGATCGCCAAAATGCGTGCAGCACGTCGCATGTGGGCAAAGATTATGCGTGAGAGATTTGGAGCGAAAAAAGAGAGTTCCTGGCAAATGAAATTTCATTGTCAAACTGCAGGGGTTTCTCTTACCGCTCAACAGCCCTACAACAATGTGGTCCGTGTAGCCCTTCAGGCCTTGGCTGCGGTACTGGGTGGAACTCAATCCCTACACACCAATTCGCTCGATGAAACCTTGGCATTACCCAGCGATGAAGCTGTGCAGATTGCCTTGCGTACCCAACAAATTATCGCCCAAGAAAGTGGAGTGACCCATACGGTTGATCCTTTGGCAGGAAGTTATTATCTTGAGAAATTGACTGATGATTTAGAAAAAGAAGCGAATGCCTATATTGAAAAAATTGATCAATTGGGAGGAATGATTCGCGCCATTGAGCTTTGCTATCCCATGAAAGAAATTGCGGAGGCGTCGTTTCGTTTTCAGCGCCAGGTAGATCAGAAAGAAAAAATTGTAGTAGGGGTAAACGATTTTGTTTCTGAAAACGAAAGTGCTCTGCCCATTTTAAAAATAGAAGACCGCGTTGAAAAAGAGCAGCTTGCTTTCTTGAAAAAAGTTAAAGAAAACCGAGATCAATCTAAAGTGCAGGCGTGTTTGGCGGCACTTAAAACAGCCGCTCAGGGCTCAGAGAACTTAATGCCTTCTCTCTTGGCGGCCGTGCGAGAATATGCCAGTGTGGGAGAGATCATGGGGACTCTTCGTGAAGTTTTTGGGGAATATCATGATCCAGGAATTTTTTAAAAAGGAAAGAATATGACAGAACGTAAAATAAGAATTTTAGTGGGTAAGCCTGGTTTGGATGGCCATGATCGTGGGGCCAAAGTGGTAGCTCGCGCACTACGTGATGCAGGTTTCGAAGTAGTTTATACGGGGCTACATCAAACCCCAGAAATGATTGTCAGTACGGCCCTCCAAGAAGACGTCGATGCCATTAGTCTCTCCATCCTTTCGGGTGCTCATAATTATGTTTTTCCCGAAGTAATTCGTCTTTTAAAAGAAGAGGGAATCAAAGACATGTGCCTTTTTGGCGGTGGGATTATTCCGGACGAAGATATTGCCACTCTCAAAAAGCAGGGGGTTACTGAATTATTTACGCCCGGTACTCCCATTAAAGCCATCATTGATTGGGTGAATGAAAACGTAAAACCTCGGGCTTTGTAAGCCGTTCCTTTCGGGATCTCTGTAAAAAAATATTTTTTATACTTATTTATTGAAGGGAGATCTTATGTCTTGGTTTAAAAGAATTTTCCTTTTTGCAATCGTTAACCTCTTGGTTATTCTCACCATTTCCATTGTCTTAAATGTTCTGGGTGTTCGCCCTTATTTGACTGCTTATGGCTTAGACTATCAGCAGCTTCTCATTTTTTGTCTCGTGTGGGGTATGGGCGGTGCGTTCATCTCTCTAGCGCTTTCGCGAGTCATGGCCAAGTGGATGATGGGTGTGCAGGTTCTGGATCCTGCCCAGGCGACGGGGGAAGAAGCGTGGCTGATAAATACCATTCATCAACTCGCGCAAAGTGCGGGGTTGCCAAAAATGCCAGAAGTAGGAATTTATGAAAGTCCTGAACTCAACGCCTTTGCTACCGGACCTACACGGGCACGGGCTTTAGTGGCTGTTTCTTCGGGTTTGCTTCGCCATATGAATCGTGAGGAAGTAAAGGGTGTGCTGGGTCACGAAATCACCCATGTGGCTAATGGCGATATGGTTACAATGACTTTACTCCAAGGAGTTATCAACGCCTTTGTAATGTTTATCGCTCGGATTATAGCCTTCTTTGCCAGTCAAGCGGTGCGCGACGATGCTCGGTATGCTGTTAATTTTTTAGTGACGATTGTTCTAGAAATTTTGCTGAGTTTTTTAGGATTCTTAGTCGTGGCCGCCTTTTCACGTTGGCGTGAGTTTCGAGCCGATGCAGGTGGCGCTAAGCTCTCAGGAACTGAAAACATGGTACGAGCCCTCCAAGCTCTTCAGCTGAATATGCAACTTCGTGAGCGTCCTCAAGAACACGCGGCGGTTGCAACGCTTCAAATCTTTGGAAAACCCGGAGGATTTCTAGCATTATTAGCCACTCATCCACCTCTTGAAGAGCGTATTAAGCGGTTAAGAGAGCGGAGTGCGTAAAAGAGAGGGGGCTTGAAGATATTTGCTGGGCAGTGTTTTATTTAAAATCTTTGAAATATTTTGAGAAGCTTTCATTACCTTCTCAAGATTAATTCCCGTTTCGATTCCCATACCTTGAAGCATGTAGAGTAGGTCTTCGGTGGCTACATTTCCCGAAGCCCCGGGAGCATAAGGACATCCTCCGAGACCTCCCGCTGAAGAATCAAATTTGAAAATACCATTTTCTAATCCTGCTAAAATATTCGCTAGCGCCGTCCCTCGAGTATCGTGAAAATGGAGGGCAATTTTATCCGTCGGGCATTTCTTTTTTAGTAGACCTACAAGATGGGTTACCTGAGTGGGCACTGCCACACCGGTGGTATCTCCGAGTGAAAGCTCATCGATTCCCATTTTCAAAAGCTTCTCTGAGATCTCGAATACCTTTTGGGGAGCCACAGGCCCTTCGTAAGGGCAAGCAAAGCAGGTAGAAATATAAGCGCGTACCCAAATATTCGAAGCCTTTGCTGCATCAATTACCAAACGAAAAGAATCGAGTGATTCTTGAATACTCATATTAATATTTTTCTTCACGAACGATTCCGAGGCCGCTGTAAAGACCGCGATTGCATCTACTTTTGCTGATAACGCTTTTTCCATGCTCTTCACGTTGGGGACTAATGCGATGTAGCGGGCATTCTTTTTTTTATGAACCTTCTTATACA
>CAYWGE010000210.1:0-3714 GCA_964457215.1 uncultured Pseudomonadota bacterium | reverse complement strand
GAAATCGTATATCGGGCGAATAAACGTTGCGTTTCCACCCTCCCTCTAACTCCCTCGCCTCAAGGGAAGGAGGACTTCTTCTATTCACTTCCCAGGTTGATAAATCTGATCAAAAGTCCCGCCATCTGCAAAATGGGTCTTTTGAGCGTTTTGCCAACCTCCGAAGACTTCGTCTACTGTAAATAATTTCAAGTTTGGAAATTGCGCCGCATACTTAGCCGCCACCGCGGCTAAACGCGGACGATAATAATGCTTGGCCGCGACTTCTTGCCCTTCGGGAGTGTATAAATATTCAAGATAGGCTTGCGCTAAAGCTTGATTGCCATGTTTATTCGCAAATTTATCCACCACAGCCACCGAAGGCTCTGCCAAAACACTTATACTAGGAACGACAATTTCGAATTTATCTTTCCCAAGTTCTTTTGCCGCTAAGATGGCCTCGTTTTCCCAAGCCACTAACACATCGCCAATCCCACGCTCCACGAAAGTGGTCGTGGAACCGCGTGCGCCTGAATCTAAAACCGGCACATTTTTATAAACCTTCGTGACGAAATCTTTAGCGGTAGCCTCAGAGCCTCCAGGTTGTTTTAAAGCATACCCCCAGGCACCTAAATAATTCCAACGTGCACCCCCTGAAGTTTTAGGATTGGGCGTAATCACTGAAACACCTGGTTTTGCAAGATCATTCCAATCTTTAATCCCCTTGGGGTTTCCTTTTTTAACTAAGAAAACGATCGTAGAAGTATAAGGCGCACTATTATTTGGCAGACGCTTTTGCCAATCGGCAGGTAAGAGTTTTGCTTTTTCTGCAATAGCATCCACATCATAAGCTAAAGCTAAAGTTACTACATCGGCCTCTAAGCCATCAATTACGGCGCGGGCTTGTTTACCAGAACCGCCATGCGATTGATTAAATTTTACATCCTGGCCGGATTTAGTTTTCCAATATTTTGCGAAAACTTGATTGTAATCTTGATAGAGCTCACGAGTTGGATCGTACGAAACGTTGAGTAAGCTCTGCTGAGCTTGGCTCACAGGTACTTGAGCCGTGCAGGATAAAAATCCCAACAAAAAAGCACTTAAAGTTATTTTTGAAATTTTACGAAACATGTTTTTCTCCTTTTTTTACCCTGCCCTTCTTTCTACAAAGAAGGTGGGAAATTTAATAGTAAATTTGTAATCGACTAAACAAGGCATTTTCAATGGGACGATCTCCGCCTCCAGCGGCACCCCCTTTAAAGCGTGTTTGATCGTAACTCACCGTGAATTTGAAATTATTATTCAAATGCCAATTCACGACTGCCCCCCAAGCGCGAGCACGTTGGGCCGAAGTCGCAGGATTTGCATAAATCGGAAAACTATTCGGATCATTGCGTTGTTCGTTATAACGCGCGCCTACAGAAACAGCGCCCCACTGGCCTTTTTTGGGATTGATTGGACGCTTTACCACTACACCTGTCCAATTATCTTCTTCACCGGTTAAGAAATATTCGGCTGCGGCTTGCCAGGCTTGGTGAGTGAGTTGGGTAGAATTACTTCCGATACTCACCTCGGTGCTGGAGCTCACATACTCGCCAAACAAACCAAAGGATTTATAATAATAGTAAAGCTGAGGAGTAATTCGATGACGTTCTCCACTCGCTACAACCGTATTTGCCGCCGTAGGAGCAGCGCCCGTGATATAATTAAAGAAAGTATTTTGACCGATGGTTTTATAACTCGGCAGATTTGTGCCAGTAGGACTTCCACTTTGAGTGCCGAAAGTTCCAGCCACGCCAAATCCTAGCTTTTTAAGGGGTTCAATCTCTGTTTTTCGGAAGGGATGAAAAAATACACGTCCGGCAAAATCTTTTCCATCGGTGTTATCCCCGTCGAAGGCATTCAAACCACCGGAGGTATTATCTGGAACGCCATCAAATCCTGCGACTGCATACTGAATAGTGCCCTCCAGAAATTCTCCAAAAAGTTGGAACCCAATATCTCGGTTTGGCACCAAGTTGGTGGGTAATCCACGTTCGATAGAGAAGAGATTCGATGCGGATTGTAAGCGCTCCAAGCCCACAGGAGGTTTAAATTTACCGCCTCGAATTTTAAAATACTGATGAAAAGGTTTGATATCGGCATATGCATCTTGAAGGGTAATGGTACCACTTCCGAAATCGGGCATAATTCGAAAATCAAAATACTTGGTGAGCGTACCTTCAAAAATGGGACGCACGCGTCGTACCAAGAATTGATCGCTAATGGTGTTGAGATCGTCTTTCAAGAAAAAGCGCGCATCGGCTTGCACTAAGCCTTTTAAACGAAGTGTATATTGGCCGTTATTGGATTTAATATAAAATCCTTCTTTACTGTTTACGCCTACCTTTGCACCATTTTTTGCTTCTTCTTTTTCCTTCTCTTGAGTTTTTTCTTGCTCCAATTCCCATTTACGCTCCAGCACTTTTTGATTTTGCTCGAGCTCATTTATTTTCTGCTGCAAGCTTTGATTTTTTGCAGAAGAATTTGCTGCGTGATGCTTTGTTTTCGCTTCAACCATAGGATTACCGCTGAGTAACCAGACACTACTGACTAAAATAATGGCCCCTACAGACCGAAAGTTCCGTTTCATAATAAATCTCCAAGATCTAAAGAAACTTCCGGTGGTCCGGTCAGCTTTATTGAATTTTAATTTTTTAAAGCTCTCGTGATCGAGTAGCTTGAGCTTTAATTAAATCGCGTTTTCTCTTTTTTCTCGATTTGAACCACTTTCGAATCATGCACCACGATTTCGATGGATCCGAACTTCAAATCGCGCAGACTTTTTTCTAAAAGTTCAAAAACAGTTTTATTCTCACTGCCCTCTGAAGAAGGCGTAGCCTTCGTTTGGAAAGACATAAAATGCTCCATTTTGTTAAGGATTAAGAAGGTATTTGCCTAGAACAGACAAATGCACACACGAAGCCGATTCATCGTAGCAGTGATTTTAATTTTTAAGGGATTTCAAAAAAGAAAATTCGCACACGCTACGCAATCGGCCGCATACACATGGGACAACAACAACCCATGCGGCTTAAAGCGTAACAACAGATTTGTGCGAAAAAAGAAGTCATACAATTGTGTTATCGATTATTCTAAAAAAAGGTTGCGTGTCAAGAAACAAGTTTTTTTGGAGCAGCAAAATGAGCGCGATCGGGACAACAAAGATCGATAGTTTTTCCGACCTCATGCTGAAAATCGTACTCATTCACACAAAAATCACGCAATTTGTTAAAAAATGCTTAAACCTGTCTAAACAAGTGAAGTAGCCAATTGGCGAGCTCTCCCTTATAATTTTTAGATCATTCAAACAAATGGAGGGAGAGAGTATGAAAAAAGGACTTTTACTAGGGGCAGCATTAGGACTTCTTTTCGCAGGAACTGCTCATGCAGACCGGGTAGATATTAGCAAACCTGGCTATGTAGAGAGCCAAGGCCTTTTAATTCTTCATTACAAAGGCGCAGACGGCAAAGAAAAAACCCAAGAGATAGAAAGCTATAAAGACCTAAGCGCTGCACAAAAAGCAATTTTCACGCCCGATAAAACGGAATGTTGGATCGATTACAATGGCTGGGCGAATTGTGAAGCAAAAGATTAAAGAGATTATTTTTTAAACGCGAAATAAGTCGTAGCGTTACCTCTTTTAACAAACATCCGGAGCACTTGGCCGGATTTTGTTTTGGCTAAGCTCTGAG
>CAYWGE010000209.1:2435-3719 GCA_964457215.1 uncultured Pseudomonadota bacterium | reverse complement strand
TAAAGGTAATCGCTGCATTGCTTGGAGCTAGAAAAAGTCCACCCCCAAAAGAATTACTGATGTTGTTTGCGAAAGTATTATTCGTGAGATTGATGGCCTGATCGGTCGAAGAACTAATCCCAAAACCACCCACAGAGGAGCTAGAGCTCACACCGAAATTCTCAACAAAGATATTATTGGTGATAACCGCAGGAGAAGTTAAATAAGCAAAAGAAAGAGAGCCTCCTCCAAAATCAGTCGAGCTATTTCCCGAAATAAGATTCGCATTCATAGTAAAGGTAATTGGCTCTCCTGCATTGACGGTTACAATTTCAAAACCACCCCCAAATAAATTGGGATTATTTTGAATCGTATTATTTGAAAAAATAATATCACCCAGATAGATGGTAAGCCGAATGGCGCCTCCTCCAGAGAATCCTGTATTTCCACTCACGATGTTGTTTTGAAAAGTGAGCCCTCCTCCACTCTCGCTGCTCGCTAAAATCGCTCCTGTATTCGTTCCAGTATTGAGTGAAAAAGTGTTTCCTAAGGCTGCAGTAGATCCACCAACAGTAATAGGAGAGTTTGTACTCCCTTGGTTTTGAATATAAGCACCACCGCCGGTATCAAGAGAATTATTATATTGCAGAGTATTTCCCTGAAAAACAGTGGGGCTATCACTGCCTAGGTTGTGGATCCAGACGGCTCCTCCGGAGCTATCAGCGTGGTTGCGAGTAAAGAGATTATTGCTCACTTGAATGGGAAGGTTGATGAGACCGCTTCCTACTTCGATGTGCAGCCCTCCGCCTGTTGAGCCGGTAAGATTTCCCTCAAAGGTATTGTTATTAATATAGAGGGTTCCATTCAAACCATCATTCAGATTTTCAATCCAAACTCCTCCACCATTATTGCTCGAAAAAGTGCAATTCGAAATTGAAATATTGAAAGAAGAGCCGTTTGAATCATCTGCAAAACGCAACCCTGCGCCGCTATTTTTTTCGACGGTAAGTCCACTCATTGAAATGGTTCCACTAAAAGTAAAACTGATTCCATCGACGCTACTCTCTGTAATTGTTGTCGCATCCTCTCCAGCTCCTAAAATCGTGAGCGCGTGGTTCAATGTCGTGGCTGTATAGCTAAAGCCAGTTTCAGAGGAAAAACTTCCTGCTGAAAGGTTAATGGTATTGTCTGCGTCGTTGCTTGAAGCACTTGATAGGGCTTGATCAAGCGCGCAAGGGTTCTCTGTGCTACAGGCGGTTCCAGAGCCGCTGGGTGAAGCATAGAACGTCGCCGAATAAAGAGGTG
>CAYWGE010000209.1:0-2425 GCA_964457215.1 uncultured Pseudomonadota bacterium | reverse complement strand
GAAATAAAAACCACGAATAAAAGAAAACTGATGGATGCAAACCGTACCATGTTCCCTCCTGATTTTTTTTGAAATTATATGCAAATGATTAGATGGAGCAACTGATAATAGAAAAATAAATAATTTCTCGAAGCGCTCGCGATGAGGTATTCACAAAACTTTAACCCGCTCTGAGTAAAAATGTTTGCGAAGGCCGTAAATTAAACCGGTGAGACCTGTGAGAAAAGCAGGGAAATAAATTGTTTCATAAGAAAAAAAACGGAACAAATCAGCACCCAAAATACTCCCGAAAAAAAATCCAAGAATAAGCATGCTATACAAGAAGAAACGACGCCGATCGATCTTAATGCCCCGAATCAATTGCCCAAGCAAAACTCCCATATCGGTGAAAAATCCAGAAACGTGGGTGGTTCTTAACACTGCGCCGCTATAAGTGCTGACCATTCCATTCTGCAATCCACAAGCACAAGAAGCTAAATAGGCGCCCCAAATTTGATTTTGTTTTAAGAAGTGGACTGAAACAAATAATAATCCTGATTCGATTAATAAAGCCACACCATAACGCCGGCCAAGCTTCAAAACACTGTCTTGAATGAGAAAACCGCTTAAGATTGCTCCTCCCAAAAAAGAAAAAATAACCCCTAACAAATGAAGAGCTTGCAAAGCTTGACCCGTCGCGACCGTGGCACCGAGTTGAGTGGTAATGCCTGTGAGGTGAGTGACTCCCTGATGTTGAAAACTTAAAAAACCGACGGCATTAATGATTCCTGCATTGCTTGCTAAAAGCACCCCTCCTAGCCAGACCCATTTAGGTAATTTTGAGATCATGATTTTCCAATAAAAAAAAGGCGTCACCACCAAAATGAGAATGACGCCTTCTTTTAGAAGACAAAATTTATTTGTTTTTTACCGCTAAATTTTCCTCTTGTTTCGCCAAATCTTCATACTGCTCGGCCATTTTTTCGGCCTGCAGTTGCAAGTTACTGCAGTGTCCGGTCATTACATTTTCACTCCCCTTATAATGGACATGACCCTCTCGATAACTCGCCTTCATCTTTTTATGCATTTCTACAATCTTTCTTTGTGCTTCCGCCTGAGATTTATAGTACGCAGCAAGTCCTTTATGATCTCCAGCGGCAATTGCCTTATCCACATCAAAGGATTGCGCGCTTACCACTGAAGTAAAACTACAGCTTACCCCTAAAACTAAAACCAAAACCATGAAGGCTTTAAAACTTATACGACGGAACATAGTATTTCTCCTTATTATTGTAAGATTAACAGATTTTTAAAATTTAAAACTTCTAAAAAGTTAATACGAAATCTAACAAAAGACTATGATCTATATCATAGTCTGAATAAAACATTTTCGACACCTGGTACTAAAATCCTATTTCGTACCAGGTGAAAACATATTTACAATTTGCTATATCCAACCATTTATAAATATAATTTCTAAATAAGTTAGCGCCCCAATATGCTAAACAGGTGTTTCTATGAGAAATTATATTTTTCGTTTTTTGATAATCTTTTCGTTTTTTTCTGCTCCCGTTCTAATAGGCGCTGCTAATATTGGAGGAGGGGGGTGCGGCACTTTTACTTTTTTCACAGTCACGCCTTCGGGAGAGAATGTTACGATTGATCCGTCGGCTCCGCAGATGGTTAGTTCGGGAACGACTCAAATTTTTACCGTGACGTCAAATACGGGTTACATACTTTCAGACACAGTGGGGGGGACTTGCCCTGCCGGATCTTGGGCCGGCAACGTTTACACGACGGGAATAATCACTTTCGATTGCACCGTGAGTTTTAGCGCTACCAATCCGAATAAACCCTGGTATCCCTCGCTCAATGCTTTCGAACATTACGATTCGGGCAGATCCCATTTATTTTCTCAAGCCAGTTTTGCTGGGAATTTTGCAGGCTCAAATACAGTAGATACTTTGGTATCTGCGACGAGCTATCCCTCTATATATAATGTTGTTACCCTCGATGCGAACCAGGTCTTTGCCTATGGGGGTGGTTATGGAGATGTGGTCGGATCGATCGGTGCCTTCGTCGCCAAAATCAATCCCGAAACTCTAGAGCCTGTTTGGTACACGCAATTAGTGAATACTCAGACCAGTGGCGAATGGGATTATCCTGGCGTGATAGGTATACTCGAAGATGGATATCTCTATGCGGTATATGGTTATCGTTTATCCAAAATGAATCCCAATACAGGTGCTGTGGTTGCAACACTTGCATTACCGAGCGGCGCAGCGCTCCCTGAAAATACTGCTTACAATGGATTCGATGCGACACCCGATGGCATTCTGGTGATGAAGTCTCTTTATCGTCAAGCAGGCTGCGGCTTGCAAGGGCCGGATGCACTAATCAATTGCCCAGACCCTTCCGATGTTCCTTCTTCTGTTCTTGTTTCGGT
>CAYWGE010000208.1:0-3726 GCA_964457215.1 uncultured Pseudomonadota bacterium | reverse complement strand
ACTAAAATTTATTTTGAACGACAGTGAAGCGAGTGTGTTGGTCACTACTGAAGAATTATTGCCGAATGAAATTAAGGAAGCAAAACCTCATTTCTTAAAAAAAATATTGATCCTATCAAAACCACCCTCACCCCACCCCTCCCCCCTCGAGGGAGAGGGTGTCCAGGGGACGGGTGAGGGGAAAGTGTTTCGTTTTCAAGATCTCTTAAAAAATTCTTCTCCCCAATTTCAAACGGAACCTACTCGAGGAAACGACCCTGCCTTCTGGCTCTACACCAGCGGCACCGAAGGAAAACCCAAAGCGGTAATTCATGCGCACCGGAGTATTCCTGCCCACGATGGACGAGCCAAGCTGTGGAACGATTTCCGCTTCAATGATGTAATTTTCAACACCAGCTCCCTCAATTGGAGTTACGCTCTCACCGCAGGTTTGTTGGATGTTTGGCGCCACGGATTACCCACCTTAATTTATGATGGCCCTTTAAGCGCCGAAAAAATTTGCCAACTCATCAAGCAATTTGGAGTCACCACATTGATGAGCGTGCCCGGAATTTATCGCCGCTTGGTGGACTATCTCCAAAATAATGTAGGGGCGCCCCTTGGTGCGCCCTTAAGAATTTGCAATTCTGCCGGCGAAAAATTAAGCGAAAATATCCGAAAAAAATTTAAAGATCTAACCGGGCTTGAAATCTACGAAGGGCTTGGAATGAGCGAGCATAGCGTTTACTTAGTTCAGCAGGTGGGTGAGCCCATTATTGAAGGCTCTTGCGGTAAAGCCCTGCCCGATCAAAAAATAGAAATTGTGGATGAAGAAGGAAATGAATTACCCCCCCATACTCCGGGGATTCTTGCCAGCCATGAATCTTGCCCGGGATTGATGTTGGGGTATAAGGGAACAGACCTCTCCCCACCCCTCTCCTTAGTAAGGAGAGGGGGACCCAATTATGCCCCCTCTTTACAAAGGAGGGGGGAGGGGGAGGTCTCAAATTGGTTCTTAAGCGGTGATCTCGCCCAAAAAGACGAAGCCGGAAATTTCTTTTTTCTCGGACGACGGGATGACGTGATTACTGCAGGGGGTTATCGAATTTCACCGCTAGAAGTTGAAGCATTACTCAATGCGATGCCCGAAATTGAAGAATCGGCCGTAGTGGGCAAGGAAATTGAAACAGGAAAAACCCTCGTCACGGCTTTTGTCGTTTTGAAAGAGAATATTGGGGAAAATGAAATTTTAGAAAATAAAATAAAAAATGAATGTGCCCAGAAACTTTCTCACTATAAATGCCCGAAGCAAATTTATTTTACCCAAAAACTTCCTAAAACAACGAATGGTAAACTCCAACGCAAGCTTCTACTTTTTCAGTAACTTCAAATTATTCCCCGAATATTCATAAACCGCATTCGAAAGCACTTTGCCGTCCTTGCTGAATTGAACCTTAATTTCGCGAGGGGATTTGATTTCTAATTTTCCTTTGGCAAACATTTCATCCACTTTTATAAAATCGGGAGACTTGATCTCCTGACAAGAAGCTTGGCCCGATTTATAAAGGCAAACACTCAAGCCAAACCCTTCGAATATATCGCGATCTAAAATCACGATGTCTTTATTGCCATCTCCATTCAAATCGGAAAATTCATAAGTGGTATTGAAATCGGTTTTAGGAAGCTGAAAAAGTACCGGTTCCGCTTTCGGAGGATTCGTAATCGGGTTCTGCTCCACCGGTTTTCCCGCAATCTTCAAAACCGAAAAATAAGGCGTGTAACGCTTTTGAGGAGAAGCAGTAATGCAAAAATAAGTCGCAAAAGACACTTCTCTATTTGCACCTGCCTCTTCGCGCGATTGATGATCATAAACGTAAGTTCCATGAAGCGTACTGTTATTGGTTCCACTGGTGCCCGATAAAGCCCCTACTCCCTTTTTGCCAAGAGAGGCTTCTCTTAAACTTTTGTTATAATATTGGAGCAGGGCTTTTTGATCGAGCCCCATTTCCCAATCGGGATTTGGATCGCCTTCTTTCGCCGAACAGGCTTCTACACTTCTTTGACCAGCCATTGCCCGACTAATGACCAAACGGCATAAAACACCCAAATCTTCGTCAAAGTCACCCGGCGACTTTTTTCCGTCTAAAACCTTACACGACTCCAACGGAGGGGGTGACTTCGAATTGTAAGGAACAATGGTTCTCAAACAACTTTCGTCTTTACAATTTTGCAGAGGAGTTTGGGCAAAAACAGTCAAAGCAAAGAGAAGATTGAAAACTAAGATAAAAAATGAGATCATAATTTATTCCTCACGATTTTAAATTAATTAGATTTTATTCCCAGTTTCTTCAACAAAAAGAAAGGGTTATATAATGGGTTATTTACTCCGCGCCATGGGACTTTTTTTTCTGCTTTATTCGGGCAAACCCGTTGCAGAAAAGCTACTAGTCATCGTTCAAACTCGATTTCAAACCTCGCTTAGCCTTGCCGATGGAACAAACCTTATTTTCTTTATCGGAGGCTTAGGCTTACTTCTTCTCCAAGAATGGGCCCGCCGCGTCTTACGATTCGCTTGCATTGGAATGATTGTGATTCAAGTGATCCAACCTTTAATGCAAATGCGCTTTAGTTGGGGAGTCATCACACCGATTGCCTATTATGGCATTTTTCTCGCTATCTTGAGCATGCCCCATGCAGAAGCTTCTACTCGAGAATAGATTACACCACTCGATTTCTCTTTTTTCCATTCAAAAAAGCCTGAATATTCTTTGTCACTTCGTTCATGAGGCGTTGCCGTGCTTCGCGGCTCGCCCAGGCAATATGAGGCGTCAAAATAATTTTATCTTTCAGTTTCAGGTTCCAAAAAGGATGTTTTAGCGGGGGCGGTTCGGTTTCCATTACATCGGTCGCATAACAGGCCAGTTTATTTTTGAGCAGAGCCCTTGCCACTGCTTTTTCATCAACCAAAGGGCCACGGCTTAAATTTAAAAGATAGGCCGTTTTTTTAAAAACAGAGAGCGCCTTCTCATCGATTAAATGCCGAGTCTGAGGGCTTAAAGCACTATGAAGAGTTATATAATCGCTTTTCCGAAAGATTTCAGCAAGCGAAGTCCGTTTCGAAGATTTTGGGTACGTCCTTCCGGGAAGCTTCGCCACCAAAACTTTCATTCCCAAGGCCTCCGCAAGCTTTTTAACCTTGCGACCGATATTTCCATAACCGAGAACTCCTAAGGTTTTTCCCGCTAATTCAAGATAGGGGTAATCTAGAATGGCGTAGGTGAGAGAGCTGCTCCAAGCCCGTTTTGCCGCACCCTCATGCTCAAGCAAACGATGGGATAAGGCCAACAAGAACAGAATCGTATGTTCCGCCACGGTTGCGGTGGAATAGCCGGCCACATTCGCCACGGCTATTTTTTTCTTTTTTGCTGCAAAAGTATCGATATTATTATAGCCTGTCGCGGTGACGGCAATGAGCCGCAAGTCGGGCAAAGCCGCCAGTTCTTTCTCACCTAAAACGCATTTATTCGTAACAACGAGGGTCGCTTTTTTGCAGCGAGAAATAATCTGAGAAGGAGTTGTTCGTGGGTAACAAGTCACCTGCCCTAATGAAAGAAAATCTCCAAGATCAAGGTCCTGGCGATCAACAGTTGCGGTATCCAAAAAAACGATTTTGGGTTTTTTTTGCATTTTCATTAATCTTATTAGCTTGGTTTTATTTTCAAGAAAAGGAGCAATTTATGAGTGAAT
>CAYWGE010000207.1:0-3749 GCA_964457215.1 uncultured Pseudomonadota bacterium | reverse complement strand
AATAGCCGACTTCATGGCCATTTCACCCCCCACACCCGGCACTAAAATATCTTCCCGCGGGGTAGAAGGAGTGTAGGTTTTCGCCATTTCCAACACATCCTGCTTGGCGTCGTGTAAGAGATATTCTCGGTTTAAGGTAATTTTGGTGTTAGGCTTTAAATAATCGAGTTCAATACCTTCTTTGGCGCTTGTAGCCACTTTAGCGAACCCAATTTTTTCAAAAGCGCGTTGCACTTTTGGGAAGGGGCCCCCATCGCCTTGAGATGCCCAAACTTTTTGTCCTTTAGCGCGCAGGGCAGCTTCGGCATTGAGTAACATATTTTTGCAACCACCGCCGGCAGGGATTAATCCCGCACCTACTTCGACAAGGCCAATATAAGTTTCGGCATAAGCACGTACTGCATCGGCTCCCATTACCACTTCACAGCCACCGCCTAAGGTCATTCCAAAAGGGGCAGCCACAACGGGTTTCGGTGAATATTTAAAGGCCATGCAAAGATCTTGAAAATCTTTGGCCATTTTATTGATGTTGTCCCAATTTTTTTGTTGAGCCTCTAACCAGAGCAACATCAGATTGGCGCCCACTGAAAAGTTTTGGCCTTCATTTGCAATAACCATTCCCGCGTAGCCGGATTGTTTAATAAGTTCCAAACCGCGAGAGCCCATTTGGCCAATGTCTGCATCGATAGCATTCATTTTCGAATGGAATTCGAGGCAAATAACGCCGTCTCCCAAATCGATAAGGGAAGCGGATGCATTCGATTCAATGGTTTTCTTTTGAGCTTTGAGATCTTTAATATAGACAACCGTACTTTTGCGGGGAACCGGCTTGTAGCTTTTACTGACAAGATCAAAATAGAGAGTTTGTCCATTTTGATATTTATAAAAACTATTTTCGCCTTTTTCTAAGACTTGTTTGAAAAGAGCGGGAACCGCTAAACCATCTTTTTGAATACGCTCTACGGTTTCTTTAAGTCCTAACGCATCAATTACTTCAAAAGGACCAATTTCCCAATTAAAACCCCATTTCATGGCGTTATCGACATTCACAATATCATCAGCGATTTCAGGAATACGATTCGCCGTGTAGATTAAAGTGTCTCGAGTCACTTTCCAGGCAAGCTCGCCACCGCGATCGGTTTTCGCCACAAAGGCTTTAATGCGTTCACCTACATCTTCGATATCTTTAATCTCGCCGATCGATTCAATTGCTACTTTGGCTTTAGGGCGATATTCACCGGTTTGCAGGTCAAAAGATAAAACATCTTTTTTGCCTTCTGGCGTTTTTACTTTTTTATAAAAACCTTGCCCACTTTTTCCGCCCAACCATTTATTGGCGATCATTTTATTGATTACATCAGGCATCACAAAGATATTGCGTTGTTCGTCGTTGGGGCAATTGTCATAAGTGCCTTTGACGACGTGAGCAATGGTATCGATACCCACGAGATCGGCAGTTTTAAACATCGCCGATTTGGGTTTTCCTAAGGCAGGGCCTAAAATTTTATCCGCTTCTTCAATGGTGTATTTACCTTCGAGAATTGATTTCAAACCTGCCATGAAAGCGAAAATACCAATGCGGTTGGCAATGAAGTTAGGAGTGTCTTTGGCGTACACCACACCTTTACCCAAGACGTCTTCTAAAAAGTTCGCCATTGTTTTCACTACAGCGGGATCCGTTTCTTTGGAGGAAACCAGTTCCACCAACTTCATGTAGCGAACCGGATTAAAAAAGTGAGTGAGAACAAAGTTTTTGCGGAACCTTTCACTGCGGCCTTCAGCCATAGCATGCAGTGGAATGCCGGAAGTGTTGGAGCTGATAATGGTGGTGTCTTTCATGACTTTTTCAAGTCGCGAAAAAACAGATTGCTTAATATCTAAGCGTTCGACAACCACTTCAACAATCCAATCGCACTCTTTTAATTTTTCCCAATCATCTTCGAAATTTCCGGGAGTGATGAGTTTTAGATCGCGTTGAGAATAAATGACGGAAGGTTTGGATTTTTTAATGGCATCAATTCCTGCCAAAGAAAATTTATTACGAAAACGCGGATCTTTTTCGGTTAACCCAAGTTTTGCATCTTCATCTGTAAATTTAGGGGGAACGATATCGAGTAATAAAGAAGGAATCCCAGCTCCTGCAAGGTGGGCAGCGATTCCATGTCCCATGACTCCTGCGCCCAATACGCCTACTTTTTTAATTTGTGTCATATGTTTTTCTCCGAAAAACGTGAAATATTCCTCGTGAAGCGTGACGCAATTTTAGTTAAAACCCTATGTGCTCTTCACGAGACGAACGACGATTATAATCTCTCAATTACGCAAGCTGCACCTTGTCCACCACCGATACACATGGTTTCTAAGCCCCATTTTTTATCATAAGTGAAAAGGTCGTTCACCAAGGTCGCCATGATGCGGGCGCCCGAGCAGCCGAGAGGGTGACCCAATGCAATTGCACCGCCATTGGGATTTAATTTTTTGCGGTCGATTCCTAAATCTTGAACTACTGCTAGAGATTGAGAAGCAAAAGCCTCATTCAGTTCAAAAATATCAATATCGTTAACGGTTTTTCCGGCACGCTTTAGTACTTTTTGAACAGCTGGGACTGGGCCCATTCCCATCAGCTCCGGTGCACAGCCAGCAACTGCCATGGCATGAATGCGAGCTAAGGGTTTAATGCCTAAAGCTTTTGCTCTTTCAGCGCTCATAATCACTACGGCAGCAGCGCCATCGGTTAAGGGTGAAGAATTACCGGCGGTCACAGACCCACCCTGTCTAAAAACAGGTTTTAAAGTTCCTAATTTTTCGACCGTGGTATCGCCACGTGGGCCTTCGTCTTCACTGATTAGTTTTCCATTCACATCAATCGCAACAATTTCATTTTTGAATTTGCCTGATTTCATGGCTGCCGTTGCTTTTTGGTGAGATTCATAGGCGAATTCATCCATGGCCTGACGAGAAATTTTATATTTTTCAACGACGTTTTCAGCGGTGAGCCCCATGCTGATATACGCATCCGGCATGCCGGCTTGCATAAGCTTTGGATTTAACGAAGGATTGAAACCTCCCATCGGCACATGGGACATGCTTTCGATTCCAGCGGCGACATAAACTTCGCCATCGCCCACCATAATTGCACGGGCTGCATCCATAATCGTTTGGAGAGAAGAAGCACAAAATCGGTTTACCGTGACTGCGGCAGCGCTTAAGGGCAGGCCTGCTAAGAAACTCACGTTTCGTGCTACGTTCATGCCTTGTTCACCCTCAGGCATGGCGCAACCTAAAATCACATCTTCAATTTCCGCAGGATCTAAATTTTTTACTCGAGCAACCGCGTCTTTTACGACTGCAGCACCCAAATCATCAATGCGCAAGTTAATATAATTTCCTTTAAGGGCGCGGCCCATGGGAGAGCGAACTGCACTCACAATCACCGCATCACGAATTTGTGCCATAATGTTAAACCTCCGAAAGAGTTTTAGAAATGAATAACGATTCAGCGTCGGGTTTAGCTTGGCGAAAAGGGAGTGTCAAGGGGGAACAATCTACTAACAGGACCATAAGTTTAATCAACAGTCCCATCCTCATTATATTTTTAAAAATGGGACAGCCCCTACTATGAAAATCCAAGAAGAAAGGGGCAGCCCGAGAGCGCTTACGGCTGGTTCTGTAGTGCTTGAAGCCCGTATTTGTAGCCAAAACTACGGACTTCACAGTAAGCTCTTGCCTAAACGAAAACGTCTCTTTAT
>CAYWGE010000206.1:0-3755 GCA_964457215.1 uncultured Pseudomonadota bacterium | reverse complement strand
AGCTATGAAGAGGTAAAAACTACGCATCATTCGGTGTTAATCCGGCTCACGGAGCGTAGAGGTAAACTCCAATTTTTAAAAGAACAAATTTTTGAGCGCTATCACGATGATTTGAGTTTGATTGCGCATCATTATCAAGATCGTCCACTCGAAAACCGCGCAGAGATTGAATTGACCGTGAACGAGCTACGCGAAAAACTTTCTAAAATTGGATCGGTGAATGTCGAAGCCATTGAAGAATATGAAACCCTAAAAAATCGCTATGACTTCTTGTTGGCACAGGCAGAAGATTTGAAGAGCTCTCTCGATTCTCTCAACCGCGTCATTCATAAAATTAACCGCAGCACTCGCCAGCGTTTTCAAGAAACTTTTGAAGCAGTAAATCAAAAGTTCCAGGAATTATTTCCTACTCTTTTCAAGGGTGGCCGCGCAAAGCTTGTGCTCACCGACGAGACCAATTTGTTAGAAACAGGGGTGGAGATCGTGGCTCAACCTCCTGGAAAAAAATTGCAATCGATCAGTTTGCTCTCCGGTGGAGAAAAGGCGCTGACCGCCGTCAGTCTTATTTTCGCGATTTTCTTATGCAAGCCTTCGCCTTTCTGCATTCTAGACGAAGTGGATGCACCGTTAGATGATGTCAACGTCGATCGTTTCAACGAAATGGTCAAAAACATGACCAATCAATCCCAATTTATCTTGATCACTCACAACAAACGCACCATGGAAATGGCGAATGTACTCTATGGCATCACCATGGAAGAGGCAGGCGTTTCGCGCACGGTGAGTGTTAATTTAAACTAGTGAAGAGGTTGAAATTTATTGGAAGATGCAAAGATATTCGGTGATTCCTTCCTTCACAACAATTTCAAAAGAAGAATTCGCGGGTA
This sequence comes from uncultured Pseudomonadota bacterium, assembly GCA_964457215.1. Classification (GTDB taxonomy): domain Bacteria; phylum UBA10199; class UBA10199; order JADFYH01; family JADFYH01; genus CAYLKF01. The sequence goes on along the minus strand of CAYWGE010000206.1, from coordinate 2,868 downwards.
CTTTAAATTCTTGGCCTTGCTGGTAAGGGGTCCAAGTTTTCTCTCCACTCACCTTCACTTCGCAAAGACCTGAAGTGATCTGCATACATTCTGGTGCGCCCGTATTGAAGGTATAATGACCGGGATAAATCAGCCCTAAGGTTTTTTTGTTTCCTTGAGCATCGTGTGTTGTGTGGCTCACTACTTTGCCATCAAAGTAAATATTGGCTTTTAAATCCACGCTGACATTTTCGAGTTTGGACATTTTTTCTCTCCTTGTTAAAAGAGAGAAAAAACCTAAAGAGGCTGGGAAAGGCAAGTCTATTTTTGAGTTAGAGGACTAGTACCTCGTCACAGTGAATCACACGGGTTCTCAAGTCGGGTACAAGTGCCTGTTTTTATTGTTTCAACGGGTTGCACCCGTTAAAACTTTTGTGACGAAGCACTAGACTTCCATTAACTCATTTTAAAATTCTTGCCCACCTTTTGTATCTAAGCTAGAGCAGGCCAGATTAGCTCGCCGATTATTACCCAATTTTATACTGCCTTTAGGAGATTTCCATGGCCGAAGACGCACAAAAAATAATTTTTTCAATGCACAAGGTGAGTCGAGTTCACCCCCCTAATAAAGTGGTATTAAAAGATATCTCCCTATCTTTTTTTTATGGCGCAAAAATTGGAGTTTTAGGGCTCAATGGGGCCGGTAAAAGTAGTTTGCTTCGTATCATCGCGGGAGTAGATCAAGGCTATCAAGGGGAGCTTTCGATTTCGAAAGGTTACTCAGTTGGATTTTTAGAGCAAGAGCCTCAACTGGATCCCAATAAAACCGTGAAAGAATGCGTCTCTGAAGGCGTACAAGAAATCGTCGATTTATTAAAAGAGTTTGAACAAATTAATAATAAGTTCGCCGAGCCCATGAGCGATGAAGAGATGACTAAACTCCTGGATCGTCAGGCGACTGTTCAAGAAAAGCTCGATCAATCCAATGCGTGGGAACTCGATAACCGCTTAGAGCTGGCGATGGATGCTCTGCGCTGTCCACCCGACGATGCGAAAATTGCCAATTTATCCGGCGGTGAAAAACGCCGAGTGGCACTTTGTCGGCTTTTGCTGCGGGAGCCAGAAATTCTTCTCTTAGATGAACCCACCAACCATCTTGACGCCGAATCAGTCTATTGGCTGGAACGCCACCTTCAGCAATACAAAGGAACCGTCATTGCGGTTACCCACGATCGTTACTTTTTAGATAATGTTGCCGGTTGGATCTTAGAACTCGATCGAGGTTACGGAATTCCTTGGAAAGGAAATTATTCTTCTTGGCTTGCGCAAAAAGATGAACGTTTAAGACGCGAAGAAAAAGCAGATCAAAAACGACTTAAAACTTTAGAGCGCGAACTTGAATGGATCCGCCAAACTCCGGGCGCACGGCGTGCAAAATCAAAAGCGCGTATCACCAATTATGAAAATTTATTAAAACAAGATGCAGCTTCTGCCTCCGAAAATTTAGAAATTTATATTCCTCCCGGACCTCGTTTGGGTGAAAAAGTCATCGTCGCCGATAAAGTTTCAAAAGCCTATGGCGATAAACTTTTATTTGAAAATTTGAGTTTTTCTCTACCACAAGGGGGAATCGTTGGGGTGATTGGGCCCAACGGCGCTGGAAAATCCACCCTCTTCAAAATGATTATGGGTTTAGAAAAGGCCGATAGCGGCAGCTTTGCCGTAGGCGATACGGTTAAGCTTGCTTATGTTGATCAAAATCGTTTTTCTTCGGATGATAAACGCACGGTTTGGGAGGTGATTTCAGGCGGTAATGATTTAATTATGTTGGGCAACCGTGAAGTGAATTCGCGTGCCTATGTCGCGCGCTTTGCCTTCGCGGGCCAAGATCAGCAAAAACAAATTTCAGTTTTATCGGGGGGTGAGCGAAACCGCGTGCACTTGGCCGTAACTCTTAAAGAGGGTGGTAACGTGATTTTGCTCGATGAACCGACCAACGATTTAGATGTAAACACGCTGAGAGCCTTAGAAGAGGCGTTGGTAAATTTCGTTGGTTGCGCGGTAGTCATCAGCCATGATCGGTGGTTTTTAGATCGTATCGCCACTCATATGCTCGCTTTTGAAGGAGATAGTCAGGTCGTTTGGTTCGATGGAAATTTTTCGGACTACGAAGCAGACAAAAAACGTCGTTTGGGAGCAGAAGCCGAACAAGTGCATCGCATTCAATATAAGAAAATGAAAAGAGACTAATGGAATCTATTCTGGAATTTCTGAAAACGCTTCATAGTACCCAAGGCATCGAGCAAATCATTGCGGCCGGTGGTTTGATTGCGATTGCAGCGATTGTATTTGCTGAAACCGGATTGCTCGCCGGATTTTTTTTCCCGGGAGATTCTCTACTAGTTACGGCAGGTTTTTTGGCTAGTCGGGGAATCACGAATGATGAACCGCTTCTGAATATTTATTCCCTTAACTTTTCACTCATGGCCGCTGCAATTTCTGGGGATCAGTTTGGTTTTCTATTGGGTAGAAAAGCGGGTCCTAAGATTTTTGATAAACCGGATAATCGGTTTTTTAAGAAAAAATACGCTCTCGAAGCGCATGCTTTCTATGAAAAGCATGGAGGAAAAGCGATTATTTTAGCGCGATTTGTGCCGATTATGCGTACTTTTGTGCCCTTTATCGGGGGCGTGGCCCAAATGAAATATCTACAATATGCTCCCTATAGTGTTGTGGGGGGAGTGCTTTGGGTGGCTTCGATGACTTTACTAGGCTACTTTTTAGGCCAAAGCCCGATTGGCGAAAAAATACACTTAGTGGTGATGTGTGTTGTTTTTGTTTCACTACTCCCCATGATGGTGGGAGTCGCAAAACGATTGATTCGGAGAA
>CAYWGE010000205.1:0-3757 GCA_964457215.1 uncultured Pseudomonadota bacterium | reverse complement strand
TGCTCCGCCGAAGTCGTTGCAACCGTTAGCTTTCATTGGTGTTGCAGGATTAGGTTGGCTTTTTGGAGGAATCATCCGTGCTTGGTCTCGTATTAATACCTTAAGCCCCGAAGTCTCGGATAAGATTTCTCATCAAGTCTCTGCCTTGATTCAAAAAGATAGCGAACAACGCGATCGTTTAACGGACGGAATTTTCTACCCAACTCGCGATGGCGAAGCTTTAAAACGCCTAGAACTTGCGTTTAAGACGGTTAAGGCAGCGGAAGATACCGAAAAGAAAATTCGCCAAGCCTTAAAATCTAAGAAAATTCCAAAGGTCAAAGGCCCCAAATTAGTAGAAGAGGCCTTAAAAGCTGGAGTTATCAGTGAAATGGAAGCAGCAAACTTAAAGAAAGCAGAAGAGTTGCGCTTAGATGCCATTACCGTCGACGACTTCTCACAAGCAGAATATGTGAGTCGAAGTGGTGGCTTACAATTGGTCTCCGCAAAGACTGCTTAATAGCTCTATAGAATAGAAACACCTCTAGGGGCGATGAATTCATCGCCCCTATTTTTTTGTGAAATCAATCAAGCGCTCTAAACCCATTTGTAATTTTTCTTTTTCGCACAAAAATGAAATCACGCCGTGGATTCCGTCTTCGTAATCATAAAAATAGCCTGGATGCACAAAAACATTTTTCTCTTTCATCAATTGAATCACAAAATCATCTTCCGAAGAAAATCGTGAAGAATCTTTGAGCTTAAACATTAAATAAAAAGCGCCTTGAGGCTTTATAAATTCAATTTCAGAGGATTCTTGAAGTATCTGAAGGGCTAGTTTTCTGCGCTCACCTACTTCCTTTTTATAATGCTCGACAAACTCCCAACCTTCATTAAAAAGGCGTGGCAAGGCTTCTTGAATAGGAATATGGCACGAAAGGAAAGTATCGGCGGTGGTTTCAAGTCTATCTAAAACCTCTTCTATTTTTTTTGTCTCTCCACTCACCACAATCCAACTCAGTTTGTATGCTGGTAAAGCAAACATTTTCGAAATTCCATTTAAAGTAAAACAAAGATGGGGTTTTGAATGAGCAATAGTTCTAGGGAATTTCTCGGTTCCAAAATAAAACTCTGAAAATACTTCATCGCAAATAAGAGGGATTTTTCGGGTATTAGCTAAATCCACAATTTCTTTGATTTGCGTTGCACCAATCACAGAGCCCGTTGGATTATGGGGAGAAACCAAAACAATGGCTCGCGTTTTGGAATCGATTTTATTTTTCAAGGCCTCGATATCAATTTGCCAACCTTTGCTTTCTACAAGAGGATAATGTTTAAGCTCAACGTGCGCCAACCCCGCAATATAATCAAATAAAGGATACGAAGGATTCGGAGTTAAAATATTATCCCCTGGCTGCACTAGAAGCGAAAAAAGATAAAAGAAAGATTCGCTCGTCCCGGAAGTCAGCAAAATATTCTCAGGATTTATTTGAATTTCGTCTCGACAATAGTACTCCGCAATAGCTTCCCGCGCTTGTTTTAAGCCTTTGGGATGAGGCGAATAGATTTTGGCAAAACTTAAACGATAGGCTTCTTCCAGAATAGAAGGTGGAAATTGAAATCCTTCTTCGGTGGGATTACCCGAAAAAAGACGAATCACGCACTTACCTTGTGCTAAAAGATCTCGGTAAGTTTTTTCAATGGGATTAATCAAAGTCAAACTCATAAGATCCTTTATTCAAACTTAAAACTTTTCGCGATCTTATCAAACTCCGCTGCATGGGCGCTATAACGCTCGTCTGTTGCGATGAAGGTAAGGATATAAATTCTTGAATCCTTAAAAAAGGCATACTGAGTGGTTCGCGCAATTTTGGGGGCTTTCTGCAATTTTCCCATCACCCACCTGGCCTTTTGACCATCGATGGTGCTGGATCCTTTGTCTAAAACTTGAAAGCCCTGCGAAACCTGACTTAAGGCCTTTTGAACAATTTCATCTTTATCACTCTCTGAGAGCTCGCCGATATCCATGGGTATGACCTGAACGACTACATTAAACACGGCCCTAGTTTTTTCTTTAGGATCTTCGGGGGAAGTCGCCGAAAAGCTAACCCCTTTGGGTATTTCATCCACTTGCCAATTAGAGGGAATCTCTACTGAGAAATGATTTTGATTATCTAGGTAGCGCCCCTCTTTCAGAGTGGCTTTTGCAGAAAGCAGATTCGGAAAAACAAAAATAACTAAAAAAATAATAAGAAAGGATTTTTTCATCTCTCCTGACTTTCAAAAAAGTGGTAATATGTAAACGAAAAACCCAATCATCATTCTACTTAAATAAGTCAAAATAACCTCAAAAAGGGGTAAGGGATGGATACATCGAACAAAAATCTAGGCTTCTGGGCGGCCATTAGCATCGGTATTGGAGGTATGATCGGTGCCGGAATTTTCTCCATATTGGGGGTTGTAGCTGAAGTATCCGGAACTGCCCTTCCTCTTTCTTTCATTGTCGGAGGGATTGTAGCCTTGCTCGCCTCCTATTCTTACACCAAATTGGGAGTCCGTTACCCCAGTGTGGGAGGTGCCGTTCAATTCTTGGTACAAGGATTTGGGGATGGAATTTTAAGCGGGGCCCTCAATATTTTTCAATACATCGCCTACATTATCGCCATTGCGCTCTACGCCAATGGTTTTGCGGGTTACGCGATGACTTTTCTTCCGGCCGATACCCCTCATTTCTTTTATAAATTATGGGCTGTAGGGATTGTGCTTTTTTTTACCGGTATTAATTTCTTAGGAAGCGCAGCCATGGGAAAAGCCGAAACCCTTATCGTTGCCATCAAAGTAGTAATTTTATTTATATTTGTTGCCGCTGGAATTTTTCATATCCGTCCAGAAGCTTTGAGTATTCAGCATTGGCCAGAGGCTTCTCACATTCTTTTCGGGGCAGGTGTTCTTTTTATTGGATATGAAGGTTTTGGCTTGATTACCAATGCCGCGGGAGACATGAAAAATCCTCGGCAAGAGCTTCCTAAAGCTTTATACACAGCGGTTTTTTTAGTCATCTTGATTTATGTGAGTGTTGCGGTCACTGTTATTGGCAATTTAAATATCCCGAGCTTAGTTGCTGCAAAAGATTATGCGTTGGCGCAGGCTGCGAAGCCTTTTCTTGGCCATTTTGGTTTTATATTAATCGCGATTGCAGCGTTGTTTTCAACCTCTTCTGCGGTAAACGCCACTCTTTTTGGAGCCGCTAATGTGAGCTACCAGATTGCCAAAGATGGCGAGCTTCCGGCTATTTTCAGCCGAACTCTTTGGAATAAAAATGTCGAAGGACTTTTTATTACTTCGGGTTTGGTTCTGGTATTCGTTTTATTTTTCGATCTGGCGCCAATTGCCATGATGGGAAGCGCCGCTTTTTTAATCGTTTATGCAACAGTCAATGCCGCGCATCTTAAGATCTACAAAGAAACAGGGGCTAACCCTTTTTTTGTGGGGCTCTCTCTTTGCACTTGTCTCATCATGTTTATACTTCTACTCTTTTATATGTGGAAAACCCAACCGCTAGCCGCCTCGGTTGCTTTAATAGTTTCTTTGCTGGCGAGTTTTCTTATGGAATGGGTTTATCGTTCACTCAAAGGTAGAACCTTAAACATCAAGTTCCGAGAATAAAAACTTATTCCTTAACCTCTGGACTATGGGTGTCCTCTATACCTTTTTTCAGCGCTTCACGGGCTTGGTTTGCTAAATGTTCGTAACGATTTTTCATCATCCGCAGTTCTTT
>CAYWGE010000204.1:0-3759 GCA_964457215.1 uncultured Pseudomonadota bacterium | reverse complement strand
AGGCGAACTTGAAATTAAGCCAAGATCTTGCTCAATATCGTTGTCCTGCAATTTAGTGTAAGAAAGGATGTGTTTATGTCACTCGATTCTATTAATCCTGCTACGGAAGAAAAAATCCACTCTTATACTGCAATTAACCCTCAAGAATTAAAAAATATTTTAGATCAAGTGCAGAGAAGTTTCGAAGAATGGCGTAAATATCCTTTCTCGGAACGTGCTCGCTGTATGAGAAATGCCCAACAGGTTTTGCTTAAAAATAGAGAAGAGTATGCGCGAATGATTAGTTTAGAAATGGGTAAGCCTATTCGTCACGCGCGTGCAGAAATTGAAAAATGTGCAAAAGCTTGCGAATATTATGCAGAAAATTCAGAGAAGTTTTTAAGCCCTCAAATCATTCAAACAGAAGCAAGTAAAAGTTATGTGAGTTATGAGCCTTTGGGTATTATTTTAGGAATAATGCCCTGGAATTTCCCTTTTTGGCAGGCTTTCCGTTTTGCAATTCCAACCCTCATGGCAGGGAATGGTGTTGTTTTAAAACATGCGTCAAATGTCACAGGTTGTGCTTTAGCCATCGAGAAAGTTTTTCAAGAAGCAGAGTTTCCTAAAAATATTTTTAGGACCTTGCTGCTGGAAAGCCCGCAAATGCTTTCCGTTATTGCCTATCCTTCGATTAAAGCCGTTAGCGTAACAGGCAGTACTCAAACAGGTCAAATTGTTGCTTCTCAAGCTGGGCACGTGATAAAAAAATGCGTTTTAGAATTAGGAGGATCAGATCCTTTTATTATTTTAGAAGATGCAGATATAGACAAAGCTGTGCAAACAGCTATTCAGTCACGTTTGGTAAACGCAGGTCAAAGTTGTATTGCCGCGAAGCGATTTATTGTTATGGATTCTATTTGCGATGAAGTTGAGAATAAAATTTGCGAACAAATGAAACAATTAAAAATAGGAGATCCTCTCAAAGAAGAGACTGAGCTTGGCCCTCTTGCAAGATTAGATTTAAGAGATCAGCTCCATCGTCAAGTCCTAAGGAGCATGCAAAAAGGTGCACGCTTAATTTTAGGAGGGGAAATTCCAGTCGAGAAAGGCGCTTATTATTTCCCAACTATTTTAACAGATGTTAAAAAAGGTATGCCTGCTTATGAAGAGGAGTTATTCGGCCCTGTGGCCGCAATTATTCGGGTGAAGGATGAAAAAGAAGCGATTGCGGTGGCAAATGATTCCACGTTCGGATTAGGATCCACCCTTTTTACAAAAGACTTAAAAAAAGCCGAAAGTATTGCGCAAAACATCGAAGCGGGAACGTGTTTTATAAATAGTATGGTAAGCTCAGATCCGCGTTTACCTTTTGGGGGCATTAAAATGTCCGGATATGGACGAGAGCTTTCTGATCTCGGTATCAAAGAATTCGTGAATGCTAAAACAATTTATATTCACTCCTAGGGCATGCAGCCATGCTCGGCGGGGGTCGTTTCAGGCTTATGAGGCATATTTCCCATCATGCCCATTCCCATGTTCATCATCATCGGGTCATGCATTTGGAGCATTCCGGATTTAGCAAATTGATACCCATGATAAGTGGTGCAACTGAAAGCAAGCAAGCTTACTAGAACTCCCAGAAAACCGATAAGTTTATAAAAATATTTACAACAATCCTGTTTGCTTCCCAGCATAATAAGAAAACTGCTGGCCACCAGGGCTAAAATTTCCAACATAAAAACTTCGTGAAGTCTAAAGATCATAAGATCCTCCTTTTCAAAGCAGATTGTAATCCTTTTTATTCTTAAGGCCAGCGATGTTTTGGATAACGGCCAGAAAGCTGGGGTCGCAATTTTGGGTAAGTGTTTTGCCAAAAACTTTTCAGATCTTGAGTGACTTGAACCGGGCGCTTATTGGGTGCCAGCAAATGAAGCGTGAGTTTGATTTTCCCATTTAAGATCGTAGGTGTTTCTTTTAGGCCAAAGAAATCTTGAAGTTTAGAACTGAGCCAAGGGTTTTGATGCAGACGATAATGAATTTTACATTTTCTACCCGCTAAAATAAAATGAAGAGGAAGAGCCTGATTTAATTCTTCCTGCTCTTTCCAGGAAAAAGTTTGAAGAATTCTTTGTGAAAAAGAGATCTCTTCAAGATGTGATTTTGCATACACACCTTCGAGCGCTTTAAAAACAGTTTCGCGGAAAGAAATCTCCGGTCTCCATAACACAAGTCGCGTAAGGGTTTCTTCGATTTGGTCCATTTCTTCAAATCCTGCCCAATATTGTAAAAAAACCGAAAGATCTGGAGTTGTGGCCCAAAACTGAGGGGGGATTCTTAATCCTTCTTTTATAAAAAAGTCACGGGCGAGAAGAAGGTCTTGAGGGGAGCGCTCATTTTCTTCCATAATAATTTTTCCATAGAGTATTTTGTCTTTTTCAAGCACGGTTTTTCTTTGGGAGCTCCAAACAAAGTTTTTTTCTTCGTGAATCCACTGCGCTTGGCTCAGCAAATCTTCTTCTTCAATCTTGAGGGCAGCTCTCAAAATATTTTTATTTTTTGCAGAGCCTTGTTCTCCCAGATTTTGGGCTTCTAAAACGATAAAATACTCTGAATCTTTTAGGAAAAGATCAGGTTTTGAATAAACACAACCCTCCTGGCACAGAATCAACTCCACTTGAGAGCGGGGATCAAACCCTCTTTTTTTTGCGACGCGATCGGGAAAACCAGCCAGAAAGAGCTTACCAAGCGAGGCAGGGGTGCTTTGAGGAAAAAAGGTGTTTTTTGAGAAAAGGTGTAAGATTTGCTCATAGGTTTTTTGGACGGAATAAGGCGGTTTGTTTCGCAAGCTTTCTTGTGCATCGAGTGATGAAATCTCCCCTTCATTTAAATAGGCGCCTAGTAAAGCACAGGCGCGAAGTTCTTCATCGTTTGAACAGCTTAGTAAAATTCTAGAAATTCTAGGATGAAGAGGTAGCTCCGCCATTTTTTTTCCTAGTGAAGTGAGAGATGTGGGCCATTCTTCGGATTGGGTTGCTCCTAAATTAAAAAGGAGTTTTGAGGCGGTTTGCAATTGTATGGAAGTAGGAGATTCAAACCACTCCCATTCTTTAAAATCGATGGATAAGTTGAGAAGCTCTAAAAGACTTTGACTCAAATCGGTGCGTAAAATCTCAGGTTTGCTTTGGAGCGGGCGACTTAAGAAGTCATGTTCACTATAAAGGCGAATGCAAAATCCTTTCGCTTCTCTCGCTGCGCGGCCTGCCCGTTGAATTGCTGAGGCCTGAGGAATGCGACGTGTATGGAGATTAGGAATTCCGGCCTCCGGAGAAAAAGTGAGCTCTCGATGTAATCCTGAATCAATTACCATCCGGACTCCTGGAATAGTAAGGGAGCTTTCTGCAATATTTGTTGAAAGGATGATTTTTCGTTTTTTAGTTTTTTGAAAAATTATTTCCTGTTTTTCAAAAGACAAATCTCCATAGAGAGGAAGTATGAGGTACTCATCGAAGGAAAAATATTTTACGAGTTCCTGTTCACATTTAAAAATTTCTAATTGTCCCGGTAAAAATACAAGAATATCTCCCGGCTTTTCTAAATAAGATTGAATGATTTTGCGGATTTGAGATTCTAGACGTTCTTGAGAATTTTGAATGAATACAATGTCTAAAGGATGGGGTTTTTCATCTACTTTTAGAGAGTCTGCATTTAGAAAGCTAAGCAATGGTGCGCTTTGGAGCGTGGCCGACATTATTACGGTTTTAAAATCCTTCCGTTTTTTTT
>CAYWGE010000203.1:0-3765 GCA_964457215.1 uncultured Pseudomonadota bacterium | reverse complement strand
GCAGCATTAACTTCATGACTTTAACAACACCCGGATGACGGGGGTTCCAAGAAATACGGGGCAAAAAACCTAACTTTTTCAAAGCTGGAATCTGCAAAAAAATCTGCATGAGTCCACCTAAGATAACACCAATGGCCAAAGCTACCGAGGGTTGTGAAGTGTGATGCCTAAAGATTAAAGCTCCCAAAATAATCCCAACATTGAGTAAAATGGGAGAAGCAGCGGGGTTGAAAAATGCTTAAGGGAATTTAAAATTCCCATAGCCAACGCCCCGAGACTCACAAGAAAAATGTAAGGAAAAGTAATGCGCGTCAGTTGAACTGTGAGCGCATATTTCTCAGGATCTTCTGTAAACCCAAAGGCAGTTAATTTTACAAAAAATGCCGCAAAAATAACACCGATCAAAGTAATTACAAATAAAAGCAAAGTGAGTAAGGTAAAAGTATAATCAGCCACCGCCTTTGCTTCTTTTTTATCTTTTTTTAAATATTCGGTAAAAACTGGAATAAATGAAATGGTAAGACACCCTTCGGCAAGCAGGCGCCGGAGAAGATTGGGAATTCGAAAAGCAACATAAAAAGCGTCAGCGGCCTCTCGAGCGCCTAAGAGATAAGCAATTAAGGTATCTCGTCCTAAACCAAAAATGCGAGACAAGAAGGTGTAAAAGCCCACCATCCCCGCCTTACTCGAAACATGCGAAATTTCCTTTTCTTGTTCTTGACGTGTTAAATCGCCCTCTAAATCGGTAACTGCTTCGAGAGGAGAGTTTAAGTCTGAAGAAGGTTGTGGCGGATTAGCCATAAGAGGATTTTCTTTACAAAACACTTAAGCTTTACTCAACCTTATTTTATATCTATAAAATTCAAACCTTATAAATTCTACCTACTCAAAGCTTGATTAAGCCATTCAGTTCGACTAGAAACATTTCCTTAATTATGAATACTCCACCCAGCTCAAAGGTTACCGTTTTGCACAGTGAAGAAACATTTCCAGAACGGCTCCATCATGGTATTTCAAAGGCCCAAAAGTTGTTGTTGAAACAACAATATCCAGATGGTTTTTGGTGGTATACCTTAGAAGCTAACGAAAGTATCGGCGCCGAATTTTTATTTTTACTCCATGTTTTAAAACTCGAAAAAAAATATTCCAAGATTCAAAAAGGCCTTATCCAGCGCATGCTTCAAGAACAACGCGAAGATGGTTCTTGGGGTATTTATTACGGAGCACCGGGAGATATTTCTACTACTCTTGAATGTTATCTTGCTTTAAAGATGGCCGGCCACGACACTCAAAGTTCTCCATTAAAGCATGCAAGAGACTTTATCCTTTCAAAAGGGGGCGTTACTCAGAGCCGAGTTTTTACTAAAATTCACTTAGCTCTTTTCGGATTAATCCCCTGGGATGCATGTCCTGCAATGCCTAGCTGGTTTATCCTTTTTCCAAACTGGTTTCCTTTCAATATTTATGAATTTTCGAGTTGGGCCAGAGCCTGCATTGTTCCACTCTTAGTCGTACTGACACAAAAGAAGACATTCCCACTCTCTATAAATATTGATGAACTTTTTGTTGAAAAATCTGTTTCGGAAAGAAATTGGAGCCTCGCGACCCGAAAAGGATTTTTCTCAGCTGAGAATTTTTTTATTCAAATTGATCGTCTTCTTAAACTTTCCAACGGTTTTTCTAAGAAAATCTTTTTTCAACAAAAAGCCCTAAAGACCGCAGAAAAATGGATTGTAGAGCATGTGAATAAAACTGAAGATATTTATCCTGCAATGGCTTATTCGGCGGTGGCACTTCATATTTTAGGACATGACTTAAATTCCCCTTCCTTAAAAAAATGTTTAGAGGGATTGTTATTTTTTCACCAACGACTCGAAGAAGACTTACCCGCACTTCCAATCCCAGCCCACATCGAGCGTTTCAAAGTTCCTGAATCTTTTAATATTTCCGAAGAAACTACTCAGGCTTTTCACCAACAATGCTGCATTTCTCCGGTTTGGGATACTCCCTGGACGACCATGGCCCTTCTGGAGTCGGGGCTGCCCGCCAACCACCCTGCCTTACAAAAAGCAGCGGAATGGTTGATCTCAAAACAAATCACTCAAACCTATGGAGATTGGGCTATTAAAAATAAAAAGGCTCGGCCAGGAGGTTGGTCTTTTGAATTTGAAAATGAATATTTTCCAGATGTCGACGACACTTTAGAGATTTTACAATTTCTCTATCGAGTAGATTTACCCCGCGAAGTAACCTCTTCGCCTTTTCAACGGGGCTTAGATTGGCTGATGAGTATGCAGTGCGATAATGGAGGTTGGGCAGCCTTTGATAAAAACAATCAGGCAAAGTGGGTGAATAAAATTCCATTCTCAGATCATGGCGCGTGCTTAGACCCTCCTACTCCCGATATCACGGGCCGCACACTTGAACTGTTAGGCTATATGGGCTATTCCGCTGAGCATCCTGCCTGCAAAAAAGCACTGCATTTTTTAGAGAATACTCAAGAAAACGATGGTTCTTGGGAAGGACGTTGGGGCGTAAATTATATCTATGGTACCTGGTGTGTTCTCCAAGGCTTGCAAGCTATGGGTATTTCTTCGCAAACCCCATGCGTTCAAAAAGCAAGTCAGTGGCTAAAAAGTATTCAAAACTCAGAAGGTGCTTGGTCTGAATCTTGCGAAAGCTATCTTGCAAAAAAATATGTTCCTCTTGAAAACTCTGTAGCTTCCCAAACAGCCTGGGCCATTATGGGGCTTCTGGCTGCAGGTGAAGGACATAGTGTGGAAGTAAAAAAAGGAATAGAATATTTACTGAATCACCAAAACTCCGAAGGAAGCTGGAACGAAAAGAATTATACTGGCACAGGTTTTCCGGGGCACTTTTATATTCGTTATCACGGATACCGGCATTACTTCCCGTTATTGGCTTTGGGGAAATATGAAAAACTATCCAGGGTGAACGTGACAATCAGCACGTGAATGCCCCCTACTCTTCAATCTCCACGCGCACTTGTTTTCCTGCAATCTTTCCCTTTGAGCTAAAGCTCAAACGAGCATCCACGTGAATTTGCATGGAACTTAAAGCTTTTTGGATTTCTTCATGAAGTTTTAGTTTCGAAAGGAATTTAGCAACTTCTTCTGCAACGGCGGCAATTAAATCATCTTTTTGCCGGCGGGCCTGATCCATTACATAACCTACCGCATCTTTAGGGAGTTTTAGATCTCCTAGTTTACTTCGAACCGATTGCTCGGTCATGAAAATGGCCCCCACTCCTGTAAGCAAAACTTTACGCACTAAATCGGTAATGCCATTAGCTTTCGCATCGTCTGCCTCTGCTGCTTTTTTCTTGGAGCTCATAATCCCTCGATTCGATCTTTAAATTCTTTCATCATGGTGGGTAAATTATTTCCAATCAAGACGCTAGAAATACTTTTAGGAACCAGTAAACCAAAGCCAACCTCAATTTCATAAGTTGCTTGAGTAATTCCCTTTTTACTTTCTTTTAAAGCCCAGCTTCCTTCGTTGCTTTTCATGAACTCTCCTTTGATAAGACTCCAAGAAAGCCCTTGAGGAGGATCGAGTTCAATTTTTAAAGAATAAGTAATGGTTTTAATCACATCGACTTTAAATTCTGCTTCACAGATTTTTCCTTTTTGCTTCAAAATTTTCACAGACTTAATCCCACTTAAAAACTCTGGGTAACTTTCAAAATCTGAAATCACTTCATAAACTTTATTTAAAGTGGCTTTAATCTCTACTTTTGTTGAT
>CAYWGE010000202.1:0-3779 GCA_964457215.1 uncultured Pseudomonadota bacterium | reverse complement strand
AAATACTTTCTGAAATCGCACTCAAAGAAAGCCCGTTTGAAAATGAAACGGTAGTTCTGGTGCTTAAGGATTGCATCGGAAAAATAAACAAAACGAATCTTAAAACAAAATTAAGCGAATTTTCCCTGCGCATTCGTGAAGCAGAAGCTGGACAAGAAACAGAAAAAATGTTGGAACTTTCAAAAGCAATGCACAGTATTATAGGAAAGCGGGAATAATTTTTTTGGAGAAATGAAATTATGGCGCGTGAAAAAACAAAAGAAATTCAACACCTCATCGATATCGGTAAAGAAAAAGGCTTTTTGACCTACGAAGAAGTAAACGATGTCTTGCCCGAAGACATTACCTCCGCCGATCAGATCGATACCGTCCTTTCGATGTTCGATGAAATGGATATCGAAATCGTTGAAACAAGTGAAGACGAAGGCCGCCCGCGCAAAAAATCCGCTCCTGGCAAAGCCTCTGCTGATAAAAATGCGTCCGCCTCCAAAGACAAAGAAGAGGAAGAAGAGGAAGAAGAAAGCGAAACAGAAACCGAAGAAGTCGTCGCAGATACTTTTGCAAAGTCAACCGATCCTGTTCGAATGTATTTACGCAAGATGGGCGCCGTTGCTCTCTTAACCCGCGAAGGCGAAGTTGAAATCGCCAAAAAAATTGAACGTCACGAAGATGCCGTCTTAAATACCTTACTCACTTCACCGATCGGCATCAAAGAAGTTTTAAATTTAACCGAGCATCTCAAAAAAGGAAAAGCGCGAATTACCGAAGTCGTTAAAGATTTAGAAGATCTATCTCAAGAAGAAGACTTTGATGAAACCGAACACCGTGCACGCATCTTAAAGCACCTCGCAAAATTTAAACAATTCGCCGGCTCTCATGCAAAGCTCGTTAAAAAAGTTGCGACTTTAAAAGAAGGCAGCAAGATCGTTGCGAAATATGCATCGGCCCTCGATGAGTCTCGTTCTAAAATGGTTCAGCTCATCAAAGACATGCGCTTTAGCCGCAAAACTATTAATCAAATTACCGATCGCTACAAAGAGATTATCAATCTGATTGAAGAAGAAGAGCGCCTCATGAAAGATCAGGCGCGCAAACTGAAAATCCCATTTGAAGAATTAAGAGAGCGCACCAAAACCCTCAAACGCAGTGATTATGCGTTGCGGAAGCTGATTAAGGAATCCAAGCTGCCCAAAGAGAGTGTTTTAGAAACACTTAAAAACATTGCTACCAGCGAAAAGAAAATTCGTTCTCTCGAATTAGAATACGGGCATTCCAGCGCAGGTCTTCATAAAATTTACCGCGAAATCACACGCGAGCAGTACTTAGCCGATCGCGCAAAAAGTGAACTCGTTCAAGCCAACTTACGTCTCGTCGTCAGTATTGCGAAGAAATACACTAACCGTGGTTTACAATTCTTAGATTTAATTCAAGAAGGTAATATTGGTTTGATGAAAGCAGTTGATAAATTCGAATACAAACGCGGCTACAAATTTTCTACCTATGCAACTTGGTGGATTCGCCAAGCCATTACCCGCGCTATTGCCGATCAAGCCCGAACCATTCGAATTCCGGTTCACATGATTGAAACGATTAACAAACTCATTCGAACTTCGCGCTATTTGGTTCAAGAGTTGGGGCGTGAACCTTCGCCCGAAGAAATTGCCGAAAAAATGGAACTTCCTCTTGAAAAAGTTCGGAAGGTCTTAAAAATTGCGAAAGAACCGATTTCTCTCGAAACACCCATCGGTGAAGAAGAAGATTCACACTTAGGGGATTTCATCGAAGATAAATCGGTGGTGAATCCTTCGGATGCAGTGGTGAACATGAGTCTTTCGGATTCCACCAAAAAGGTTTTAGCCACCTTAACCCCACGTGAAGAAAAAGTGCTTCGCATGCGTTTTGGAATTGGTGAAAGATCCGACCATACCCTCGAAGAAGTGGGAAGAGATTTCCAGGTTACTCGCGAACGAATCCGTCAGATCGAGGCCAAAGCCTTAAGAAAATTGCGCCACCCTTCGCGCGCAAAACAATTGAAGAGTTTTGTGGATTGGTAGAAAATGCCAAGCTGGGCATTTATTTCGATTTGTCTTAATTTGGAGAGGTCATTTTAAAAGTTCAGCTGCAAGGCGGAGTGAGTGAATGACCGCAACGTACCTATGATGGTACGTGAGGATCATGAACGAAGGACAACGCCGCAGATGAGCTTTTAAAATGACCGACCATGGGCCCATAGCTCAGTTGGTTAGAGCTCCCGGCTCATAACCGGGCAGTCCTAGGTTCAAGTCCTAGTGGGCCCATTTATGAGTTTTAAGTTATCAGTTTTTAGTTGTCAGTTGAGAAAAAACTAACAGTCTCTATAGGCACCTTTACTGATAACTAGTAACTGACAACTGGTAACTACTTATGCAACTCAAAGACCATCTCTTAAAACTCGCTAGCCTCTCCGAAATTGAATCGAAAATTTTCAAAGCAAAATCCCAACTCGAAACCTTACAAAGCCACTTGCGTGGATTAGAAGAACAGCTACAGCAAACGCAAGTCAGCTTGGCTCAAAAAACAAAGCTTTCCGAAACCCATCACCAGAATCAACAAAATATTATCCGCTTTTTAGAAGAGTCAAAAGAACACACTAAACAGCGAGAAACCCGGCTCTACGAAATTAAAACCACCAAAGAATACCAAGCTGCCTTAAAAGAAATTGCAACGGCCAAACGAGAGCATGTTTCTAAGGATGCCGAACTACAAAAACTCTCTACGAGTCTTGAAACCCTCAAAACAGAAACCGCAGAACTCGAAGAAAAAACTAAAAATCTTCAAACGCAGGTAGAAGAAGAGAAGCTGGCGATTCAAGGCGAGCTTGAAAAGCTGAATCAAGAAATGGATGAGAGCATCCGATTAAAGAAAGAAATTTTTGAGACCCTCGATAAAGGTTTAGTGTTGCGTTATGAAAGAGTGTTGTTGCGTCGACAACCCGCAGTGGCCGGAGTAAGAGGCGGTACTTGCCAAGAATGTAATATTTCTATTCCTGCCCAAATGTTTATTGAACTCCAACGCGGAAACGAAATTTTTAGCTGCCCTTCCTGCAACCGAATCCTCTACGTTTTACCCGAATAATTATGCCTGAATCGACTTACCAACTTTTTACGGATGGTGCTTCCCGCGGAAATCCAGGTCCGGCCTCGGCCGGAGCCCTTCTTAAAGATGCGCAAGGGACAGTGGTCGCAGAAATTAGCGAATACTTAGGTGAGATTACCAATAATCAGGCGGAATATTTGGCGCTAAAGTTTGGGCTTCAAAAAGCAATCGAATTGAAAATTAAAAGATTAGAAGTGAAACTGGATTCTGAACTCGTGGTGAAACAAATTCACGGGCTCTACAAAGTCAAACACCCCGATTTAATTCCCATCTACGAAGAAGTGAAAAAATTGATCCGACAAATTCCTGAGATTAAAGTAGAACATGTGCGGCGGGAATTTAATAAAGAAGCGGATCGCTTAGCGAATCTTGCATTGGATAGACGATAATTGGAGTTGGTTTTTAAAAAGTTTCAGATACAAGGCGGGGGCGAGGAGACAACCGGAACGTACTCAAATGTACGTGAGGATTGTTGACGAGCCACCAACGCCGTAGATGAACTTTTTAGGAACCAACAAAAAAATGAGGCAAACCGATAAGCCGGATTCTGTCTAGGAAGATCATTTCTCTGGGACCCTCATTACTGAGGGCCTCAAGCAACCTACCCGTCTCGCTTCCCAAACGACTTGGATATCCAGGAGCCA
>CAYWGE010000201.1:0-3787 GCA_964457215.1 uncultured Pseudomonadota bacterium | reverse complement strand
CCTCCCTTTTCTGCTTGAGAGAGAGACCAAGTAATTTCTTTCACCGCCCGCTCAACTTTTTTACCCTTCTCATTATAGATCTCTACTTTTTCTGCGCTTACACTGGCCACATCCCCTTCCTCCAAAAAAATGACTCGACGGGTATAAGGGAGTAGAGCGGGCACATCACTCGCTACAAAATTTTCATGCTCTCCTAAGCCCAAAACCAAAGGGCTTTGATGTTTCGCTACATAGAAATGGGTAGGATCAGTTTCTTCTAAAACCACTAGAGCATAAGAGCCTCTTATTTTTTTTAAGGTATTTTGCAGGGCTTTTAAGGGATTATTTTTTTTCGAAAGTTCTCGGTCAATGAGATGAGCCGCAATTTCGGTATCGGTATCGGAGCTAAACCGATGTCCTTCACTAATTAATTCTTTTCGAAGCTCCTGATAGTTTTCGATAATTCCATTATGAACGACCGCTACTTTACCGTAGCGGTGTGGATGAGCGTTAGCCTCGGAAGGCTTGCCATGGGTGGCCCAACGCGTGTGTCCAATTCCCACACTCCCCACAAGAGGCTTTTTTTGAAGTAGGTTTTTTAATACAGAGAGCTTGCCCTGAGCGCGGGTGATTTCAATTTTATTTTTTTGGAGAACCGCAATACCGGCCGAGTCGTAGCCGCGATATTCCAGACGAGTCAGGCCATCTAAAATAATTTCTGCCGCTTCTTTTTCACCGATGTAGCCAACAATGCCGCACATATTCGTATCTCGTATCTTGTAAGTGAAGTTTTATGAAATATACTTCAAGAATTACGTTTCACTCGTTTTTTAGAATATCCTAAAATATTTTTTTGCTCAGGGCGCGAAATGGCCAAAGCATCAGGGGGAACATTTTTTGTTACGGTGGTTCCTGCACCAATATAAGCATTTTTCCCAACTTTAACGGGTGCAACTAATTGAGTATCACTGCCAATAAAAACACCCGACTCAATTTGAGTTTTATACTTATTCACCCCATCGTAGTTACAGGTAATCGTGCCCGCCCCCACATTGACTTTTTCTCCAATGATGGCGTCTCCCAGATACGAGAGGTGATTGGCTTTACTTCCTTTTCCCAAAACTGTTTTCTTAAGCTCTACAAAATTTCCGACATGGGCTTTTTCTTTGATTAAAGACTCCGGCCTAATCCTCGCAAAAGGCCCGATCACCGCATCATTCTCAACCACACAACTTTCCAAATAACTATAAGCCCGCACTCGAACATTTTTGTGAAGCATAGCATTATGAAGAATGGCACCTTGTTCGATCACGCAAGCTTCTCCAATTTTCGTTTTTCCTAAAAGAGAAACGTTGGGTTCTAAGACAATATCCGAACTTAACTTTACTTCAGCCGATAGACGTACAGTCTCGGGAGAAACAAAACTCACACCTTCTTGCATCCAGTGATTACGGAGTCGATCTTGCATTAAGCGTTCTGCAGAAGCGAGTTCAAGACGAGTATTCACACCCATTAAATCTTTAGCGGAATCCACACAAAACGCCGCCACATTTTTACCTTGTTTACGCAACAAGACAGGTAAATCGGTAAAGTAATATTCTTTTTTAATGGGATTCTTTTTAATCTCTTTGAGTGCCTGAAAAAGCAAAGGAAGCTCGGCAATATACAATCCTCCATTTACTTCTTCAATCGATCTTTCGGTCTCAGAAAGATCGGTTTCTTCAATAACCTGAAGGACATCACCTCCCAGATCTCTCAAAATGCGACCATATCCGCGCGGAGTTTTTGTCTTAAAACTCGCGAGCATTAACGCAGGAGTTTTTTTCTCATGTTCTTGAAGTAGAGTTTTGACCGTTCGGGCTTGAAGAAGCGGAACATCCCCCGAAAGTATGAGTGCATTTCCTGAAAACTTTTTAAGAGCAGTTTCGGCGCAAAGCACAGCATGCGCTGAGCCTAATTGTTGAGATTGAGAAACGAAAGTGACGGGATAATCTTTAAAGGCCTCTCTGACCTGCTCTTGACCATGTCCTACCACAATCACCACTGGCGAACAGCCTAAGGCAAGAGCCAAATCGACCGGATAGCGGAGCATAGGCAGACCCGCTACCGTATGTAAAACCTTCGGGAGCTTCGATTTCATTCGCGTCCCCTGCCCCGCGGCCAAAATAATCGCACACCGTTTTTTTGTCATAGGATAGCGCTAATATATGAAGAGATTAAAATTTAGCAATGACAATTCTCTTTTCTTAAGAAGGAAGGGATTGACTTCAACTCATAAAATTTTTAGAAATGCCCTCTCCCCCACCCTCTCCCTGTTAGGGAGAGGGGTAGGGTGAGGGAAACAGGAGAAATCATGGCTGATGCTTATATTTTAGATGCGGTTCGTACCCCTCGCGGTAAACGAAAAGGTTCGCTTTCTTTTACTCACCCCATCGATTTAGCGACTCTTCCTTTAAAAGCGCTCATTGAACGCAATAAAATCGATGCCGCACAAATTGCCGATGTGATCTATGGCTGTGTTTCTCAACGTGGCGAGCAAGACAACGTTATTGCCCGCGAAGCTGTGTTAGCCGCAGGTTTGCCACTGGACATCGCAGGCGTCACCGTCAATCGTTTTTGTGGATCCGGATTAACTGCTGTGAATATGGCGGCTCATGCCATTATGGCGGGTCAAGAAGATTTAATGGTGGGCGGCGGAATTGAACACATGACTCGCGTTCCCATGGAAATTAATTTTGACATGGCGGGTTCTTTACTTGCCGAAAAATGGCCGAACTTAATCCCTCAAGGCTTATCCGCCGAGATGATCGCTGAAAAATATAAATATGATCGAAAAAAACTCGATGAGTTCTCGGTGCGCTCTCAAAAATTAGCAGCTCAAGCTTGGGAAGAAAAACGATTCGCCAAAAGTATTGTGCCCGTAAAGGCCAAAAACCAAGAAGGACAAGAATTTGTTTTTGAAAAAGATGAACATCTTCGCCCCAGCACTACCGTTGAGACACTAGCCGGCTTGAAACCTTCGTTTAGTTTAGAAGGTGTAATTCACGCGGGTAATTCCAGCGGTATTGTCGATGGTTCTGCCGCAGTTTTAGTAAGTTCTGCGCAGAAAGCCAAAGAATTAGGGCTCAAGCAAGGCGCAAAAATTGTCGCAACTTCGATCGCAGGATCTGACCCTATCATCATGCTCTTAGGCCCTATTCCCGCCGTTCAAAAGGCATTGAAAAAAGCTAATCTCAAAGTCGAAGATATTGACTTGTGGGAAATTAACGAAGCCTTTGCGCCCGTACCCCTCGCAGTCGCCGAAGAATTAAAGATTAACTTAGAGAAAGTTAATGTGAATGGCGGCGCCATTGCGTTAGGTCATCCTTTAGGCGCCACCGGCGCCATGCTTTTAGGCACCGCTTTAGACGAGCTCGAGCGACAAGATAAGCGCTATGCCTGCATCACCCTTTGCATTGGTTTTGGCATGGGTGTGGCCACGATTATTGATCGAAAAATCTAGCATCTCATTTACTAGAAAATGGGTGCACGCAATTCGCTAATTTCTCGAGTTAAGGTCGCAACTTGTCCTTGAAGCGCTCCAAAACGTTCTGCAGACTCGTTTGAAGCTTGCATTCTTTGCAAGGCTTCACGCGCTAAGCGAAGATTCGATTCCGCTAATTCCAAGAAACGAGAACGTTCAGGATCTGTCGGACGCTTTTCCGAAGCGCGGTCTAAATGATGAAACCCCATTTGAATATTATTCCAGACTTCATCGGCATTAGGCGTTGGAGGAGGTGTTGGTTCTCCAGAGACTACAGGGGCTGTA
>CAYWGE010000200.1:0-3821 GCA_964457215.1 uncultured Pseudomonadota bacterium | reverse complement strand
ATGAAGAAATGCAATACCCACAATAAGGCGAAGAATTAAAAGGGCAAGTGAGGCAAAGTTCGATGACACAGCGGGTTTAAAAAAACATTTGATTGTCATTTGAATACTCCTTTAAAAAATTAACGCGAATTCATTTGCTCCAAAACACTTTTTACAAATCCGGTATACGTATTCGGAAAAACTTTCTTGTAGAATTCTTTCTTTTGCAAAGCCGTTCTCCAAGCGAGTACTTTTGGATAGGCCGATAAATCGAAGTTCACTATTTCAGCGGGATCTAAAATCGCCAAGATATTCAAATCGGCAATGCTAATCTCAGAACCGGCAATATAAGGCGTTTGCGAGAGTTGTGTTTCGATAACTTGGGTGTAATTTGCTAAAAATTGACGTCCTTCTTTTAACGAATTTTCATCGCGAGGCACATTTAAGAATTTATAAATAATAGTATTAAAAAAAACTTTACCCATGGCCCCCGTGCCCAGATGAATGGAGGCAAAATCAAGCCACTGATTAACTAACGAATGAGACTCAAGATCTTTGGGGTACAGAAAAGAACCGGATTTTTCGGCCAAATAACGCACAATGGCATTGCTTTCAAAAATCGTAAAATCGCCATCGACCAAAACCGGAATTCTACCCACCGGATTAATTTTAGTGAAGCTCTCAGCTCGCTGCTCTCCGGCCGCTAAATTCACCGATTGAAATTCATACTCAATATTCATGGCACCCAATGCGAAACGCACTTTGTTACTATTGGGGGAAAAATCATTTCCATAAAGTTTCATAGTTTTTCTCCATTTTCATTCTCATTGAAATTGTTTTATTTAATTTAAGCCTTAATTTTGTAACCGGTTCTGAAGATAAGCCAGACCATCACCAGACAAATTGCCAAGAAGAGAAGTGTAAGACTTAAACTCGCGGTCAAACTGACATCGGCCACTCCAAAAAAACTCCAACGAAAACCATTGATCAAATAAACCACCGGATTAAAGAGCGAAACTTTTTGCCAAAAAGGAGGCAGCATATCGATCGAATAAAAACTCCCTCCCAAAAAAGTGAGGGGCGTAATAATCATCAGCGGAATCACTTGGAGTTTTTCAAATCCATCCGCCCAAAGACCAATGATGAATCCGAAAAGACTAAACGTGACAGCAATCAACACCAAAAAGGTGATCATCCAAAAAGGATGAACGACCGAATAGCCCACAAAAAATTTTGAAGTGATAAAAATGATAGTACCTAAAAGTACTGATTTTGTGGCTGCAGCGCCCACATACCCCACCACAATTTCAAATGCCGAAAGAGGCGCGGATAAAATTTCATAAATAGTGCCTGAATATTTCGGAAAATAGATTCCGAAGGAGGCGTTTGAAATACTCTCGGTTAGAACGGAAAGGAGAATGAGTCCTGGAACAATAAAAGCCCCATAGCTTATTCCGTTCATTTCGCTAATGCGCGAGCCAATGGCTGATCCAAATACAATAAAGTAGAGAGAAGTCGAAAGCACCGGCGACGCAATGCTCTGAAAAAGAGTGCGAAAAAAACGCGCGAGTTCAAATTGATAAATGGCTTTCACTCCATAAAAGTTCATGAGCGCGACCCCACAAGTTTCACAAAAATTTCTTCGAGCGAACTCTCGGAGGATTTAAGATCTTTAAAATCAATGCCATGATCGCCCAAACGCTTGAGCAAAGAGGAAATCCCAGTTTGTTCGGCTTGAGAATCGAATGTATAAATCAGTTGAGTATGATCTTGAGAAAATTCAAGCGGCAGATTTTTCAATTCATCCGGAAGACTAGTAAGGGGCGTTTGTAAATGAAGCGTGAGTTGTTTCTTTCCCAATTTTTTCATCAAGACCGATTTCTCTTCGACCAAAATAATCTCCCCTTTATGAATCACGCCCACCCGGTCGGCCATCTCTTCGGCTTCTTCAATATAATGCGTGGTTAAAATAATAGTGACCCCTCGCTTACGCAATACACGCACCATCTCCCACATGTCGTGGCGCAATTCTACGTCGACTCCCGCCGTGGGTTCATCTAAAAAAAGAATCTCGGGTTCATGCGAAAGCGCTTTCGCAATCATGACTCGACGCTTCATTCCACCTGACAACGCCATTATTTTGGACTCTTTTTTATCCCAGAGAGAGAGATCTTTTAAAACCTTCTCGAGATATTCAGGATTGGGTGCTTTTCCAAAAACCCCGCGACTATACTTGAGGGTATTCCACACGGTTTCAAACATGTCGCTGGTCAACTCTTGAGGAACTAACCCAATCTTCGCGCGAACTTCACGGTAATCTCGGATAATATCCTGGCCATCGGCCGTGATTTGGCCTTGAGAGGGTGTAACAATTCCGCAAATAATATTAATTAAGGTTGTTTTACCTGCACCGTTTGGACCGAGAAGGGCAAAGATTTCCCCGCGACGGATACTTAAATTTACATTTTTTAGTGCGTGGAAACCCGAAGCATAGGTCTTGCTCACATTTGTAACTGAAATAATTTCTGAGGAAAATGACATAAAAAGCTAATTCCATTTATTTTGACTGCTCAAGATGAACCCAAGCTTCAATTTTTTCGACATACCTTCCACTCCAATCTAAAATCAAATCAGGACTTTGAAGCATTTGAAGGATTTCGGGCGGGAAATTTTTCTTTCCAATTTTAAGAATCAGCTCGTCAATTTCTTGGCGCCATTCTTTTCTTAAACTATCGGATTTTTCCGGTGAATCATTCATCCAGATATACCCTTTATCGTTATACATCGCTACCGAATGAAGTAAACCCACTAGTCGCTCTTTTCGCACTTTTTGCTCTTTTAAATAAATCATTTCCACTCGGTAAAAAAATTTCCAGATTCCGATGGCAAAAGCGAGAATCACAGCGAATAAAACCAAATGCCCCACGTTAGGATGTGCAAAACCAAAGGGATCAACTGAATCTATTTTTCTTATTCCCAAACGATCTAGCCAACTCAAGAGTCCCAAGGCTGCTAAAAAAAGGCCAACAAAAATAACCAAAATACTCAAAAAGGTTTTCATCACTATTTCAGGGAATGAATGCCGATCCTATTCCCTTCCGTATCATACACATGGGCAATAAAACCATAAGGGCCAATCGACATCTTTTCCTGTTGGATACGGCCCCCCGCGCTTACTACTCGAGCGGCTTCAATCGCACAGTCCTCCGAGGCAAAATAAATCAGCGTACTATTTCCTCCCGAAGAAAAACCTTCTATCTTCACGAGGGCTCCCCCTGCTCCCACCTTGTCTTTCTCCATGGGAAAAGTCCACATCTCGATATCGGCGGGGAGTTGCTCGAGTTTAAATTGGAAAACTGATTCATAGAATTTTCGCGCACGCGGCATATCCTGCACATAAATTTCAAACCAACGGACGGGATTCGCTTGCATAGTTTTTTCTCCTTGTGGATTCCTAATGCTCACCGAGCAGCAAGATAGGTTTCAGGAATAGGAATGCCCTGTGACTTAAAAAAACTCAGCTGATCAAAATATCCTCTTTGGAAAATAATTCGATCGTCCTTGATTTTAAAAAATCCACAGCCTCTTAAACCTAAAGGATCTTTCCATTCTAAAATCGCCCATTCTCCAGACTCAAAAATATTTTCTTCGATGCACACCATCTTTGCCCGCGCAAATTCTATCACGAACATTTTTCGGATGGCGTCTTTCCCTCGTAGAGGTTCCATAACGACCTGATGATTCACCGCATCCGGTGCATAGAGCTCAATCAAACCCTCGATATCGGCCGCATTAAACCGCTTAATCCATTCTTTGATGAGTACTTTGGGGGTCATGTTTAT
>CAYWGE010000199.1:0-3844 GCA_964457215.1 uncultured Pseudomonadota bacterium | reverse complement strand
TGGTATCCGTCCTCCCGTCCCCATCCTCGCCTGAGAGAGTAGGATTTGAGAGAACCGCCGAAAGCCAAAGCGGAGGTGGGAATGCAAACGACAAAGAAAGATCATATAGGCAGACAGGCTGCAAGCGGGCTGAGCATTCGAGAGTACAGCGAACAGCACGGCATCCCGGTTTCGAAGTTCTATTCTTGGTTGAGAGCAGCGAAGCGAAGGTCCTCAGGGGTCTCGGAGGAGTTCGTGCAGATATCCGGGGGAGATGGAAGCGAGCTCACGGTGGAATTCAAAAGTGGCGTGAAGCTTAAAGCACCGATGATGGTAGATCCGGCGCTACTTTTCCGACTGGTGGAGGCACTCAATGCTCTCCATTCCTGATGAAATCCAGATATTTCTTTGGAGCAGTGCGACCGACATGCGCTGCGGATTTGATCGACTAGTGTCGATGGTTCGAGAGAAGATGAACCATCAAGTATTGTCGGGTGGCATTTTTGTATTTCTCAGTCGCACCCGAGACCGGGTAAAACTCCTCTGGTGGGACAAAGATGGGTATGCGCTTTTCTATAAGCGCCTTGAGGCAGGCACCTTCAAGGTAGACTGGTCGGAGTCAGGACATGAGGTGCTTACCGGAGTAGATTTGAGGTTGCTTTTGTCGGGCATGGATTTGCGGAGAATAAAACTCCGCAGAAATGCAGAGAAAGGCTTGTTCAGCGAACTGGCTTGTGGCACCAACAATGGGTGAGCAACGAATCGAAAATATCTTCATATGAGAGTCTTTCGAAGGAAGCGCTCATTCCGGTTCTGCATAGTCTTCAAGCTGCCATAGCAGAGAGAGATCAGGAGATCGACAAGCTCCAACGGCATATTTCAAACGCAAACCGAAAGCAGTTCGTGAAGAAGAGTGAAAAGCTCTCCGGAATGCAGGAAGAGCTTTTCTCATTCGAGGCTCAGGCAGAAGAAGTCACCGAAGAGATTGAGGTTGCCGGGCACAAGCGCACCGTGAAACGCGGGAGAAAGCCGCTTCCTGAAGACCTTCCAAGACGACGCGTTGAGTACTTCCCCGAGGAGAAGACTTGCGAAAGCTGTGGTGCGGAACTGACAGTCATTGGCGAAGAAATCACCGAAGAGCTTGAGCGTATTCCTGCCCGCATTGAAGTCATTGAGCATGTTAAGATTAAGTGCGCCTGCTCAAAGTGCCACGGCGCCAGGGTAAAGACTGGCTGCCTCCCTGAAGGCACTCTCCCGCTTCCAGGATGCCGCCCCGGAGCAGGACTGCTTACCCATATCATCTTAAGCAAATACATGGACCACCTGCCGCTTTACAGGCAGGAGCACATGCTTTTGCGGGAGGGGATAGTCGTCACGCGCCAGCGTATGAGCGACTGGGTGGGTCAGGTAGTAGAGACGCTTCTCATGCGTCTCTACAGAGCACTGAAGGAGGAAACGCTTCGCCTCTCGTATGTTCATGCCGATGAAACGACAATTAAAGTTAGAGATTTGGAGGTATTAGAAGACAACGGAAAGCTTCTGACCGGCTACCTCTGGGCGGTGCTTGGGCCGCCCAATCTCGCCTTCTTCGAATACCATGCTTCGCGCGCCTCAGAGGCGGCAAAGGAAGTGCTTTCGGGATTTGAAGGCACGGTGCAAACCGACTTCTATGCCGGTTACAATGCCGTACTGCTACCGGACAAAGTAGAGCGGCTCGCCTGCATGGCGCATATCCGAAGAAAGTTTCTCGACTCTAGAGACTCAGCACCTAGAGACTGTGACCCGATCATTAAGCAGATTGCGAAGCTCTACCGCTTCGAGTCCGAGTGGAAACACCTCTCGGCAGCCGAGCGGATGGAGAACCGTCAGAAGTTCTCAAGTCCCGAGCTGGAGAAGCTTTTTGCTTCTATGCAGGCTCTCTCCCAAAGGCTTCTCCCAAAGCACCCGCTGCAGGAGGCGCTAAGCTACGCCCTGAAGCAAAGACTTGAGATGAGTCGCTACATCGAGTCAGGGGACTTCTCTATCGATAACAATCCCGTGGAACGGGAAATTCGCCCAGTCGCTCTTGGGAGAAAAAACTACCTCTTCGCAGGGTCTCATGAGGGAGCAAAACGAGCTGCTGTACTTTACTCTCTACTCGCCTGCTGCAAGCTCAATAAGGTAAACCCTAAAGACTGGTTAACCGACGTCCTTAAGCGCATCAATGCTCACCCAGTAAGCCGTATCGCTGAGCTTCTGCCCCATCGCTGGGTAGCCTCAATCAAATAAGATCTCTTGCTGACAGCCTGCGCTATCCTCCCCACAAGA
Source organism: uncultured Pseudomonadota bacterium (assembly GCA_964457215.1). Taxonomy (GTDB): domain Bacteria; phylum UBA10199; class UBA10199; order JADFYH01; family JADFYH01; genus CAYLKF01. The sequence continues at coordinate 1,558 of CAYWGE010000199.1, read as the reverse complement.
CTGTGAACCGGAGGACGGATACACTCAGGTGGTTCATCGACCGAGAACTACTACGAAGATCTCGTTCGCTTTACTCAGGAGATGAAAGAGGAAGACGAACGCCACGTTAGGGAGGGTTTAAGTGAAGATGAACTTGAGCTGTTTGATATGCTCAAGAAAGAGAAGATGACAGAGGCTGAAACGCAGAAAGCCAAACTCGCGGCCAAGTCACTCCTACATCGTCTCTTAGAAGAACATCCAAAGGTGCTAGTTCAGGATTGGTTCAAAGATTCCCAGTCACAAAAGGCCGTAAGATCTGCAGTTGAAAAGGTTCTCGATGAGAATCTGCCCGAGACATACGACAGAGTGATGTTCAAAGAGAAGTGCGACAACCTTTTCGAGCTGATTCTTGATTACGCAAGCAGTGGAAGGAAGTGGGCGGCGTGAGCGTGGGTGGCTGGATGTGCTTTTCATTATCGCAGTAGGTAGTTAGCGTGACCCTTAATCCCGGATATAGGATATGAAATTAAAATCCATCAATATCAAAAATTTTCGAAGTATAAGTTGTGAGTCATTCGAGCTAAGTCCAGTTGCCGAATCGCGGACTTTTACGCTAATCGGCCCGAACGAATCTGGTAAAAGTAGTTTCTTGAGAGCTGTTTCGCTGGTTGATAAACTTGAGAAAGCTAATTTTCCTCGCGATTATTTCGATGAGTCGAAACCGATCGAAATTGGCCTCACCTACGAATTGGAACAGCAAGATGAGAAAGAGCTTCGGGCCGCACTTGTGGAGAAAGGGTTCGACAAAGACTTAACGACCCGCGTTAGAATAAAAAACATCGAAATTCACCTTGGCATACCGCCCGTTGCTGACGCAAAGGGTGAAATTACAGAGAACATTTCATTTGAGGAAGCGTCTTTCTCCGATTATACGCTTGTAAGCGGAATCCCCGTAAAAAAAGATCCTTCCTCGTCTCAACCTGATTTTGAACTCCCTGAATTTTTTAAGATTCAATTTGCTAAACACTTTTGGCGCGCTTCTCATCGAATTGTATTTTGGAAATCGGACAGTAAACATCTTATAAATGAATCTATTAACCTGAATGTTTTCTCTTCTGATCCGGAAAATACTTCCATACCGCTCACCAATTGTTTTGAGCTTGCAGGGATAGGAGTGGCGGAGATTCCCGCACAAATTTCTCGACTTGGATTAAATCCCGCCGAGGTTAATAACTTACAGGAAAAGTTGGGAGATAAGGTGACCTCCCACATCAGAAAAGTTTGGCCTAATCACCCCGTAAAAATCAAGTTTCAGATCACCGATTCTTTGATTTCCTTTTTGGTTGAAGACGAGAAAGTGCGTTATAAATCCAAGACCACCGAGCAGCGAAGTGATGGATTTAGGCAATTTGTCTCATTTTTACTCACGATATCGGCCGAATATGCCAACGATCAGCTTCACAACTGTTTGATGCTTCTGGACGAGCCGGAGACGCACCTGCACCCCCAGGCACAAGAATATCTAAGGGACGAATTGATAAAAATAGCTAGTAGCTCCCAGAACAATATAGTTTTCTTT
>CAYWGE010000198.1:0-3854 GCA_964457215.1 uncultured Pseudomonadota bacterium | reverse complement strand
AATAATATTGAAGGTATGGTTCATTCAAGTCATGCGGGAGGACAATGCAGTAGCGCACATTTCGCCCATGAATGGAGTCATCGCCTTCGTCTTTTGAGTGCTCTAAATGTTTGGTCTAATCGTTTCAATGGTTACGAGCGTATGGTCGAAGAAGGTTTTGCCGCATACTCGGGGCATCGTTTCTCTGTTCCCCAAACGCGAGAGGCACCTCCTATTGAGCAGCAAGAAGAATTGGATTTTGCTTTAATTCGCCAAGCCAGTCGATCCTGGCAAGAATGCCGTGAGGGAAGGGCACTAGAGCGTTGCCCGGATCAATCCATTTCATGTTGCGCCACACAATTTCCGGGAGCAGAAGGCCCTCATTTCACTTTTGATCAAGCGGATATTTCTCTTCAGTATTATTTAGGGAGAGATCCAGTTTCTTCTCAAGAAGTTTTGGTTTTAGGGATAAGGCTTTCTCTTACTGGCGAAGCACCGTGGAGAGTTTTTGCAAGTTTTGATCTTACTATTAACTCCTGCGAAAACCTTTATTTTATCCCCCCTCATATTCCAATTCGAAGCGCTTGCTTAATCCCGAATGCTTTTTCAAATGCGACAAGAGGAAATCTGCGCTTCTTTTCCCAAATTTTATCTATGAATGTCTCCGATTTAGAATGTGGGCCTACAGAACGTAGGACTCTTAGTTTGATTAACCTTGGCAATGCTCAGATTGGTACGCTTCGAGGAGTTTCTGAGGCTTATTCCGAGAGTGCTAATCCCGATCGTCCTTTTGCCTCTTGGAATTATTTCGATGGATGGTGTTTATGGGAAGAGATGGAAAATCGATATGGCTTTGAAGGAATCGCTCGAATTGTGCAAGAAGCACAACGTATTGGAGAAGAAACTCAAGTGTGTCGACAGATCAATTTTGCTCAACTTTTTGCTTCGGCTTTAAGGGTAACAGAACCAGAAATTGACGATATTTTAAGAAGGTATTTTGTTCGGCAAAAAACCTACCAAATGCAGTATCTTCCGCCTATTAGGCGGTAGTTATTCAATCTCAAAACGGGTAGTAAATCTTCTTCTTGTCAAAATTAGAAAATCAATGATAGTCCCCGCATCATGAAAAAAATTATTTTCTTTCTTTTTGCGACTTTTTTTCTTTTTCCCGGGTTTCTCCATGCCGAAGAAAAGCGCGTGGGTCTTGCCACCTACGAAGTCGTCAGCGATACAAATACCTCCGATTATTTAAAGAAAGTAGTGTGGGAGTCTCTTTCCAACACTTTGAGTGGTCAAAATCGTGTGGTTGAAGTGAGTGAGACAGAAACAGAGCTTAAGAAAAAGGGGATTTCTAATTTTCTAAAGAGAGAAAAACTCGATACCTTGGTCATTGGATCTGTTGTCAAAGTGGGCAGCAGTGTAGAACTTTATACTCGTATTTATCGACCGGATACAACGAACCCCATTTCTCTGAATGCGACTATTGAAAAACTAGATACTTTTTTATCAAGCATGAGAAGCCACAGTCAGCGCGTGGCGGGTGAGATTTCTAGAATTTCTGTTGTTGCTCCCGTACAAGTCAGTCCTTCCACTTCTGCAGCTGCTGAGAAAGTAAAAACTTCTGAAAAAACAGCTCCTGTTTCTCCTTCTCCAAAAGTAGAGGTGACTCCCGCTGCAAAAGCCTCTGACTCTACAGATACTGGCACCAGCACTCGAATTAAAAAAGGAGGGCAGGCTTCTTCCACTGTCGTGACCCCCGATTATCGTTGGTTGAGCGATCTTTTTTCTTATGAAGGCCGGGGCATGACTTATGCCGATATTGATGGGGATGGTAAAAATGAATTAATCATCATCTCTCTAAAACGCGTTTATGTGTATGAGCTTTTGCAAAACCAGATTCGTTTATTGGCTATGTATGAAGGAAACGATGAAGATAATTTTATAAGAGTTTATGCTTATGATTTAAATGGAGATGGAAAAAAAGAAATTGTGGTGAGTGATTTGCGTTTTGCTCAAGCCGCTTCTCTTGCCTTAGAATATCAAGGAGGCAATTTTAAAACGGTCTTTGAAAAATCTCCGTGGTTACTGAATGTGATTGATTGGGAAGGAAAACCCACCCTCATTGGTGAAGCCTATATGGGGCGTGAAATTGACTATCACCATCTTCGCAAGTTGAGGTTAGAAGGAAAAAAACTCAAAGAAGAATCTGAAGACATGCCTTTGCCAAAAGATGTAGGTTTGTATGGTCTGGTGAATTTTCAAACTTCCGCTCAAGACACGACTCCTTCGCTTCTATACTTAAGTGTTTCTGGCGGGCTTAAAGTTCTGCAATGGGATGGTAAGCGCTATGTTAAAAAATGGGCGAGCTCAGATCGCTACGGCGGAACTTCTAATTTTATTCGTGTGGATGTTAAAAACTTCTTGAATGAAGTGGATAATGAATTTACTTATTTTAATGTAAACCCCAGTACGTGGATAGAGGGAGGTTCTGGGGCTGCCATTGTTCCTAAAAATGAAAACTTTACGAAGAATATGATAGGAACCCGGCCCGTCGCAAAAGATGCATATTTCGTGAAGCTTTTATGGGGCGATTTAGGCTTAAGAGAAGTCTGGAGTACAAAAAAAGTAGAAGGATATATTGCTGATCAGCAAATTGTTCAACTTCCTTGGGAAAAGAAAAAGCAATTATTGGTTTTATTTTGGGTGCGAGAAAAAGGTTTTATGAACGCGATGGGCATGTTAAAAACGGCTGTCGCGATATATGATTTGGATTAGATGTTCTTTGTTTGAAAGGAATGTTTTTAATTTGAAGAGGTATTTAGAAAAGCTCCAGCTACAAGGCTGCCCTGAATGAGTGACCTCCGTCACGAATGAAGGGCAACGCCGTAGATGGACTTTTATAAATGCCGACATTAGGCGGTGTAGCTCAGTTGGTTAGAGCAAACGGCTCATATCCGTTGTGTCAGGGGTTCGATTCCCTTCACCGCCATTACTCGACGTCGATAAAACTTCAGCTGCCGCGTTGTCCGTAAACTCAAGGTCCTCACGTACCATCATAGGTACGCTGCGGTCTTAAGTTTACGTCCGCCTTGCGTCTGAAATTTTCTCAACGTCTCATTTCAATACCACTACTTTTAGGCAACCATGCTCCCCATTATCGCTATTGTTGGTCGACCCAATGTGGGTAAATCCACTTTATTCAACCGTTTAATCGGAAAAAAAGAAGCGATTGTTTATGATCAGCCTGGCGTGACACGAGATCGTCATTATGCCAATACCGATTGGTGTGGAATTCCTTACCGATTAATGGATACCGGGGGATTTGAAGCAAGCCCTGAGTCGACTTTATTTCAGCAAATGAAGAAGCAAACCGAACTTGCAATTGAAGAAGCGAGTGTGATCCTTTTTATCGTTGATGGAAGAGTAGGGATACAGCCCGATGATCAAGCGATTGTGAAAAGCTTAAGGCGTACGAAGAAAAAAGTTTTTTTACTTGTGAATAAAATTGATCATGCGCAGCACGAGCTCGATTTTCACGAATTTTATCGCTTTGGATTTTCTGAAATTTTTCCTATTTCTGCAGAACATGGAAGAGGAGTGGCAGAGATGTTAGATGCCCTCATGCCTTTAATTTCGCTTCCTGCAGAGCCTGAAGAAAAAAAAGAAGTCATGAAGGTTACGATTATTGGCCGTCCTAACGTGGGCAAATCGACCTTGCTCAATCGTCTTTTCGGCGCACCGCGCGCAGTGGTTCACGATGCACCGGGCACCACACGAGATCCTTTAGATGTTGAGCTTACTTGGGAAGGAAAAAACTATTGTTTTGTCGATACCGCAGGTATTCGACGAAAATCTCATGCAGAAGGTAAAATAGA
>CAYWGE010000197.1:2040-3906 GCA_964457215.1 uncultured Pseudomonadota bacterium | reverse complement strand
TGCCGCGCGCTTGGTTGACTCGGGCGGATGCAAAGATTGGAAAGGTTCGCCCCCCAACTATACCGATGCCGAAATTCGCCTTTCTTGGGTAGGGCGTGCGGCCTTAAGTAGTTATCTTACCGTGGCAGAACGAGTTTCTTGGGGCTTGCCCGATACTCTTGAAAAACTCAGGGTGCTGTTTCCAAGCTCTATTTGGACCCATCGTTTTGAACCCGAAGGGTATCGTTTGAATATGGAATTTGCCGATGCTTCTAAGGTTTTTTATTTTTATCTTCGCAATGGATTGCTCGACCAGAATAGCCAGTGGAATACGGTGCGTAACTTGATTCAATTAGGAAAAGTTGGGCAGGCTGGAACTGGGAGGTATAAATTTCATCATGGTACTGGTGGTTGTGGAACGGTGCCTAAAGAAGTGGTTGATGCAAAAACGGCGGCGGGCGAACCTATTGTGAGTGCTGATTTTGTGAGCCGCAATGCAGATTGTGACCCACGACTTTTTTCTACATCTCCCAAAGATTTTGATTTTTATATGCTCGCAGGTACGGACGATGGTTGTAATGGAATGGGACGACATTTCTTTCACTCTTTAAATTTTTTAAATATTCCTACCAAGTATGATCAATACGCGAGTGTAGATCCGCGTACGGGGCGTGCTTCACATTGGTCTCATGCCTATTCTATTTTTTATTTAGATTCTGGAACGTATGGTTTGGGTCATAACGATGATATTTACGATAGCCGATATTCCGAGCTGCCCGCAGAATCAGTGCTTATTCCGGAGCGCTATTTTTCGAGAATGTATCAGGTTTACGATACCAACGATACGATTGAAGCCACAATGGAGCTGCCACCTTGTATTTCGTTTTTAAATTACGTGCATCAGCGTTGTTGTTTGCGTCCGAATTTGGCTCCTTACATTGTTCCTGATCAAAACTTTTGTCGTTTCCAAACTTATACAAATCAGATTTTTGATGCTCAGGGAAACTTGGTGAGTAACAACCCGACTACCATTGAGCTTTTAACTGCCGAAGAATATCAACAGCTTCTTCAAAATCTTCAAAATGCAAACCGGCTTTGTCAGGGGCCCGATGGGGATCCTCAGCCCGACGATCGTTCTCGTCCGGGTTGCTTGAATTAGTGTTTAAAATTGAAAATTCGAATGCGGAGGTGTGTGCCAAGCTGAGTAATACCCCAGGCCGAAAAAATTGCGGTAAAAGCCCACATGGCTACAAAAGCAGGGTTAAAGTGATCTTGAAACCCTGAGCCTAAGATCATAAAAAACATTAAAGAAGCTGTAGTGAGTAGAGAATAAATCCCCCAAGATTTTTTCTTGAGCCAAAGTAGCTCTGATTTTTTTAAGACAAGCACAAGCACCACAGCGCTGGATCCTAAAAAAACAAGCCCACAGAGCGAGGCACAGAGTAAAACATGAATTTTCATCAAGCTATAAAAAGCATGAGAGGGGCCATCTGAAGAATAACTTACATTGAATTGAGGGCAAACACTTAAGGTGAGAGCTGCCACTAAGCTATGAATAATGAAAAGTTTGAGGGTTAGCCAGCCGGGCTTTACCTTCAAATCATCGTGGATTTGTGAAGCAATCTTTCGGCTTAAAGAAACAGGGACTTCAGATTCGGGAGCCACCATAAATTGTTTAAATTCTTCTTTCACAATTTTTCCTTTGAAATCGATTTCCTTAACTTTTTTAGGGCCCTTGAGATTCGTTGTCTTACATTCGTGGGGCTTAAATTTAAACGCTGAGCAATTTCTTCAAAACTCGCTTCATCGAAATAACGCCATTCAATACTTTTTCTATCTTCTTCTGAAAGCGCGTCCCAAGGAACCTGAACCTCAGACGACTCTTCT
>CAYWGE010000197.1:0-2030 GCA_964457215.1 uncultured Pseudomonadota bacterium | reverse complement strand
CACTCGAATTTTTAAACGGCTTTATTTTCCTCCAAGCATCGACACTTAAATTCCGCGCGAGAGTAAAAAACCAGGCTGCAAAACGAAATTGAGCATCATAGTGAAAACGCGTTTGATGGAGCTTGATCCAGATGCTTTGAAAGAGCTCTTCGAGCTCCGGATCTTTCCAGCCTTTTTGCCGCAAACAGCCATACAAGCGGCGATGATAACGCTGATAAAGCTTGTTAAAAGCGGCCTCTTCGCCAGCTTGGTATTGCAGCATTAGATGTTCGTCGCTTAGCTCTTTCATTAGAGAGATACGTCAATAAAAGTGATTTGTGACGTTTTTAAAGATAAAAAATGTCACAAAACCCCTTCGAGCCCGTAGTTCCTGTTGAATGGGTAACCTTAAAACAAGGAGATTTTCTATGAAAAAAATCTTATTGGGTCTTATGGCCCTCTCTCTTATGGCCGCAGCGCCAGTTTTTGCTTCGAATCATTGTAATTGTGATTCGGCGTGTCGCAAAGCTTGTGCGGAGGGTAAGACATCGAGTTGTACCTGTAAACATTGCGATTGCGGCGATTGCAAATGCAGTCATGAATAAGAGGTTTGTTCGCGAAGTTCCAAGCCTTTCTGGAGAGTTCTTTCCAGAAAGGCTTTTTTTGAGCATCAGATTTTAGTGGGAAAAATCGACCCACATGCCCACCTGCCTCTTGCGGGCTTGTCGTTCAAGTTCCATAAATTGGCTTCGGAAACGGAATGAAAAAGGAGATTTCGTCGAAGCATAGCCATATTCAATCAACATCCGATTGAGTAAATAATTTCCGGTGCTTTTCCAAAAAGGCATCATGCCTTCATCGACAATTCGCGATGCCTTTTTGATTTTCATAAAAAAGAAAACATAAGCCCATTTACGTCCGGCCTCGTCGGGGCTCTCGTCGGGATATTCCACCATCACTTCGGTATTCAAAACTAAGGCCTCGCTAAACTTCTTTGCTTTTTCGGCCCATTCCTTATTTAATGGGTCGGTTGAATCGAGAGAGAATGGAGAAGTTCCAATTAAACGAACGATCTCTTGATTATCGAGCTCGAGAATATCGGCAGCGATTACTTTAGTAACTTTATGAGGCTCAAGGTCATCTTTTTTCTCTTTTGCAAAGCTTAGAGTTGGCACTACACAAAGAATAAAAACTATAATAAATTGTTTCATGAGTTCTCCTGGAGGAATGATGATGAAAAAAACCGATAGCAAAAAAGAAGCCGAATGGAAAGAAAAGCTTGATCCTCAGCAATATCAGATTTGTCGGATGAAAGGTACCGAGGCCCCTTTTACGGGCAAGTATTGGGATTGTCACGATACCGGGGTTTATCATTGTGTGTGCTGCGGTGTAGAGTTGTTTAGTTCGACCACAAAGTTTGATTCGGGTACTGGGTGGCCCAGTTTTTGGAAACCCATTCAAGAAAAAAGTGTAAGAGTTGAAACCGATTTAAGTCATGGAATGCGTCGGGTAGAGGTGCTTTGTGCTCATTGTGATTCTCATTTAGGGCATGTATTTGAAGATGGCCCTGAACCTTCTGGATTACGCTTTTGCGTTAATTCGGCTTCGCTTGATTTAAAGAAAGAATAAGCATGCACGGCATTATTATGATTCCCACTTATAATGAGGCGCAGAATATCGGTTCGCTGATTGAACAGATTTTCGCCCTTCCTTTAAATTTGGGTGATAAGCTCGAGGTCGTGGTGGTGGATGATAATTCTCCCGATGGGACTGCGCAAAAAGTGGAGGAACTCCAGAAAAAATTTTCAGAAAAACTGCATCTGATTGTCCGAAAAGGAGAACGAGGGCGCGGAACGGCGGGTATTTGCGGTTTTGAATTGTGTGTGGAGAGAAAGGTTGATTGCATTTTAGAAATGGATGCTGATTTTTCGCATGATCCGAATTATCTGCCCATTTTCTTAAATTTAAGCCGTTATTATGATTTGATTATTGGTTCGCGTTTTGTGCAAGACGGAATTGATGTGAAGCGGAGCTGGTGGCGGATGGGGGTG
>CAYWGE010000196.1:622-3982 GCA_964457215.1 uncultured Pseudomonadota bacterium | reverse complement strand
CCGAAACCGCGGGTGGAGTCACTTTAGGGGTGACTAAAAAATTGATTGAACAAGGTAAAATCCCGAAAAATGAGTCCATTGTGATTTGCATCACAGGCAACGGGCTTAAAACACAAGAAGCCATTGCAGATAAAGTGGGTAAGACGACAATTATTAATGCCAAATTAGCGGATTTTGATGCGGTTGTGGAAACGATGAGATAGACCTCACCCCCACCCTCTCCTTGTAAGGAGAGGGGGATTAGAAGGAGATAAAATGTCTAACAATGTTCGGCGAAAAGTTTATTTAACCTTTCCGGCTAATAAGACCAAAGAAGCGGTGATCTGCGACATGTACGATAAATATAAAGTACGGTTCAATATCCGCAATTCTTCGGTGACTCAAGAAGTGGGAATCATTGCGTTGGAGTTAGAAGGGCCCGAAGATAAGATGAATGAGGCACTGAAATATTTTGAAAGTCGCGGTGTTTTAGTGGAGCCGGTAGAGATGGATGTGATTGCGGGGTGATTTGATTTTGAGGGTAGGGGCGCTGCTTGCTGCGTCCTCAATTGGGCGCGCCAAGGAGCGCCCCTACGAATTCGTCGCGCCTTTTCAATTTCACGATGGCGCCTTTTTATATGCAAAAAACAATCTTAAACCATATTGGCAATACGCCCCTTTACCAAGTGCGGTTATTTGAAAAAGAATTTCCGAAGGTAAAAATTTTTGCGAAGTTGGAATTCAATAATCCTGGTGGATCGGTAAAAGATCGTCCTGCTGCGCGCATGGTTTTAGAGGGAATCAAAAGCGGTGAGCTGAAACCCGGTAAAATCATTATGGATCCAACCAGTGGGAATACGGGGATCGCCCTTGCCATGATTGGTGCAGCGCTTGGATATCCCGTTGAATTAGTAGTCCCCAAGAATGTGAGTGCTCGTCGCAAGGCGGTAGCCCAAAGCTTTGGGGCAAAGCTTACTTTTTCTTCCGAGATGGAGGGCTCCGATGGTGCCATTCGCTTGGCGCAGAAGTTAAAAAAGGAAAATCCTGAAAAATATTTTTGCCCGGATCAATATAATAATCCCTTAAACCCTCAGTCTCATTGCGACACCACGGCGGTGGAAATTTGGAAACAAACCGATGGAAAGGTCACACACTTTGTAACCGGAATTGGTACCAGTGGCACGCTAATGGGGACTTCACGAGGATTAAAAGGTTTTAATCCTCAGATTAAAACCTATGCCGTGGAGCCCGAAGATGCCTTGCATGGTTTAGAAGGTTTAAAGCATATGCCCAGCTCTATTGTGCCCGGAATTTATAAACGCGATACGGTAGATGGACTTTTTTCGATTCCCACTGAACCAGCTTGGGAAGTCTGCGACGCCTTAGCTAAAACAGAAGGCATGCTTGTGGGTCATTCTTCAGGCGCTAATCTCTTAGGTGCGGTAGAAGTAGCCAAACAAATTAAAGAAGGGGTGGTCGTGACCGTTTTTTGTGATTCTGGAGAACGATATTTATAATTTTGTAGGGGCGCCCCTTGGTGCGCCCAGGATAAGGGCACAGCAAGCAGTGCCCCTACGGGTTGATTATGATAATTTCCGAATACGTTTTAAAACAAATTTGTCTCCATGCCGAAAGAGAATATCCCAATGAAGCGTGTGGCATGATTATCGGGCCTCAAGGTAAAGAAAATGCGATCGGTGTTTTTCCGATTCGGAATATCCAAGATGAATTGCACCAACAAGATTCTAAGAAATATCCTCGCGACGCGCGAACGGCCTATTACATGGACCCCAAGCAGTTAAGAGTAGTTGAAAAAGAAGCCGCCGACAAAAAGTTTGATACCAAAGTGATTTATCATTCCCATCCGGATCATGAAGTTTATTTTTCAGATGAAGATCGTCTGATGGCTGCCCCCTGGGGGGAGCCCAATCACCCCGGAGTTTCCTGGATTGTGATTTCCGTTCAAAATGGCACCGCCAAGGCGGCCAGTGAATTTTTTTGGGAAGAAGAAAAGAAAGAGTATGTGGAGAGAAAGTTAAGAATTTAATCTAAAAAGGTCTGGGAATTCGCTAGACCTCACGCGAAGGAGAAAATATGTCAATTAAAGTAAGAATCCCAACCCCGTTACAAAAACTGACTCAGAATCAATCAGAAGTTTCGGTCGAGGGTGCAACGGTTCGCCAAGTGATTCAAAGCCTTGAAAAAAACTATCCAGGCATTCAAGAGCGTCTTTGCGACGAAAAAGGAAGCCTGCGACGCTTTGTTAATTTTTATGTGAATGAAGAAGATATCCGTTTTCTTCAAGGTGATGCTACCGCCCTCAAAGCAGGCGACGAAGTCTCGATCGTTCCTGCGATCGCAGGTGGAAATTGAATGAACTCCGCCTACCTTTGGTGGGCGGTGTGAATCTATGGGGGAGCGGGGGGCAGGTGAAACCAGCTCCCCGAATCACATGTTAAATCCCGCACTCCTTAAATTAGAACTGATCGCGTATGGAATCCATACCGAAGGAGAGGTTCCGCGCCCATTGGCGAATCCTTTTGGATTGGTGCATTTAGTCCTCCCCGAATCTACAGCAGTCAGTGTGCATGAAGTAAAAAGTGAAACGCCTTTCACGCTTCTTAAGAAAAAAGATAAGTTTTATTTGCGCGATAGTCGTCGCAGTGAAAAAGAATTCTCAATCTCTTGGACCCCTCCACTTCAGAGCTATCAAAAGAAAACTTCCTCCGGTGTTTTAGTTTCCGATATCTTGACTGTCCACGGCGGTTATATTGCGGTTCACCCTAAAGGCGCTTGCCGTTTTGGAATGAGCGGACTTTCTTGCCGCTACTGCGGATCCACGCGCGAATTGTATCGACACCCCGCTTTTACGAAAAAAGATTTGATTGAAGCGGTTGAAATCGTTTTAAAAGAAAAGAAGTGTGAGTTCTTAAATCTTTCTTCCGGCCGGGTTGAAACCGAAGATGGGGGAGTGAAGTGGTTAAAGCCTTGGGTTGAAGAGATTCGTAGGCATTTAGATATTTTGATTTCCTTAGATTTGGTGCCTCCTAAAACCAATGATTGGATCGATGAAACTTATGCGATGGGAGTGGATGCGCTTTATTACGACTTAGATTTTTTTAATCCTTTAGAAATGGAATCGACTCAGAAATTTCAGCAACAAGAAGAGCGTCACTTAGAAGCACTAGCCTACGCTGCAAAGATTTTTCCAAAAGGCGCCGTGCTTTCGCATGTGGTGGTTGGTTTAGAGCCGGTCAAAGAAACCAAAAAGAAGGTCGATCTTTTATTAGAGCTGGGCGTGGTACCGGTGCTTGCGTATTTTCCGCCGGACTCCACTTCGAATTTAGTCAAAGTTTGGAAAGTAGAACCCAAAGAGCTGAC
>CAYWGE010000196.1:0-612 GCA_964457215.1 uncultured Pseudomonadota bacterium | reverse complement strand
TTTGAAGGCTTGGCCAAAACAAAAAATACGCCGCATTGGGTGCAGCAACAAGATGTGGTGCTAACGCCTCTTGAAGGTCGTTTTTTTTCGATCCGCTCGCCCGGTTTTCACTTGGCGCTAAAAGAGTTTTATCAGACCTCTTTTGGACGCAGTTTGAGAAGAAGTTTGGTGGGAGTGCGGCGACGCTTGAAAGGCCAGCGTTCTAAAACGAAGTAACCTGATTATTCCGCTCCAATCTGAAGTTGATAACCCCATTCCCCTTCAGGATTTTTGTAATAATCTCGTGCCTGATAAATTGTTAATTTAAAATCCGAAGAACTCCCATCCCCAATTTTCTTTTCAGAAAGAACTTTCACTTCTTTCGTTCCCGGAGAGGAGATATTCTTTTTCAAGATCGCTCGCCATTCTTTAAAGTCTTCTCCAGTTTCAGAGATGAAGGGAGATCCAAAAGTGTAACGCGGTTTAAGAGGTGAGGACCCGGTGAGAGTATCTAACCAGTCCCCTTCAAGGGTAATTTGAGGAGGGTTAGGAGAATACCGAATGGTATTATAACGGGGTCTTTCCACGGCGTGAGAGCTAGGATCCGGGTTTGGGGTATCGCGCAGATAAACA
>CAYWGE010000195.1:0-4057 GCA_964457215.1 uncultured Pseudomonadota bacterium | reverse complement strand
AGTTAATTTTTTTTCTTCGGCATGCATGTTGGGCAAATGGAGAGAAGAAGAAAAAAGAGAAGCGCGGATTTGATTGTGATAAGCCAAAATGACATTGTCTTCTACTTTGAGATTTTGAAAGAGGCGGATATTCTGAAAAGTGCGTGCAATCCCTAAATGATTAATCTCCGACATTCTTTTGCCGGAAATTTTTTGGCCTTTCAAAAGGATTTCTCCTTCGCACGGCAGGTAAACACCGGTGAGTAAATTAAAGAGCGTGGTTTTACCCGCACCATTGGGGCCAATCACTCCCAGGAGTTCGGCTTCTTTCAAGTTTGCCTTAAAAGAGCTTAAAGCTTTGATGCCGCCAAAAGAAACGGAGCAGTTTTGGATTTGAAGGAGATTCATTTAATTTTTCCTAATCCATTTCCATTCCCAATTTCCTAAAATACCTTGGGGTCTTAAAATCATCATCAAAATTAAGAGTAGCGAATAAATAATCATTCTCCATTCGTTTGCCGCGCGAAGCACTTCGGGAAGCAGGGTTAAGAGAGTTGCTGCCAATAGTGTGCCGGTGAGTGAGCCCATGCCGCCTAAAACAATCATGACTACATATTCGACCGATTTTAAAAATGTAAAAGAATTGGGGTGTAGATAAGTCATGAGGTGAGCAAATAAGCCGCCGCCAATGCCCGCAAAAAAAGCGCCGATGGTGAACGAAATAATTTTGTATTTGGCGATGGGAATGCCTACCGATTCGGCAGCAATCTCGTCTTCTCGAATGGCCAGCAACGCTTTGCCTTTGGGGGAGGATATAAGATTTGAAATAGTAAATAAAGTGATGAGCACAAAAAGAAAGATCCAAAAGAAATTCGCATCTTGAGGAATGTCGCCAAACCCGCGTGCTCCGCCTAATACATCGAGATTTAAAACAATCACTCGAATAATTTCACCAAAACCTAAAGTAGCAATTGCGAGATAATCTCCGCGCAAACGAAGGGTTGGGAATCCTACTAATATCCCCCCAAGTGCTGCCAATAAGCCGCCTGCGAGCAGTGCTAAAATAAAAATACAGATTTCTTGAGCGCTCGCCGGCAGGAAAAATAAAGTTTTTGAAAGAAAAGGATGAGCCAAAACCGTAACCGCTGCCGAAGTATAAGCCCCAATCGCCATAAACCCCGCATGCCCTAACGAAAATTGGCCGGTTTGTCCGCTAATGAGATTTAGGCTCAGAGCCATGACCATGTTGATGCCAATCAAACAGACGATTTGTAGCACATACGGATTCATATGATTCGAAAATAAAAAATTGAGTCCGACGAGAACGACAAGGGAGAGAAAAATTTTGAGGAGTTTTATCATTTTTGCCTTCCCCCTCCTTAGATAAGGAGGGGGCCAGGGGGCGGTCTGAGAAATAAAGACCTCACCCTAACCCTCTCCTTTGTAAAGAGAGGGAAATTAAACTTTTTCCGTCACTGTCTTACCCAACAAGCCCGCAGGTTTTACGAGTAAGATCACGATGAGTAAAATAAAAGCGAGTGCGTCGCGATAAGTTGAAGAAATATACCCCACTACAAAGGTTTCGGCGATGCCCATTAAAAATCCACCCACAAGAGCCCCTGGAATATTTCCGATTCCTCCTAAAACTGCGGCGACAAAGGCTTTGAGTCCGGGCATAATTCCCATCAAAGGATCAATTTTTGGATTGGAGAGGCCCACTAAAACCCCCGCCGCGCCTGCCAAAGAAGATCCGATGACAAAGGTAAGGCTAATAATCGCATTAACATTAATACCTACAAACTTACTTGCCGTATGCGAAAAAGATACCGCCCGCATAGCTTTGCCTACCGTGGTGCTCATCACGATATAGCGAAGCAGGGCCATAAGCCCTAAACTCACCGAAAAAATAATAATTTGAATATTATTGATTACTACTCCGTCAAAGCGAATGACTTCGCGTGTTTGAATGAGTTCCGGAAAAAATTTTGGGTCTGGGCCAAAGACCAGTTGTCCTCCAAACTCCAAAAAGAGCGAAACGCCGATAGCGGTGATGAGTGCAGAAAGGGTAGGTGCATTTCGGATCGGTTTATAAGCCAATTTCTCAATCAAAAAACCTAAGGCGCCGCAAATCATCATCGAAGAAAGAAAAACCCCGCTAAAACCTAACCAAGAATGCCCATGCCCGAGGGTTGTCGCAATATAGAAACCCGCCATGGCGCCAATCATATAAACATCGCCATGCGCGAAGTTGATCAGGCGCAAAACTCCGTAAACCATCGTGTAACCTAGGGCAATCAAAGCATAGATGGAACCCCACGCTAAACCATTGATGAGTTGTTGAAGAAATTCAGTCAAAAGTCCGCCCTAATTTAAGGATTTAATTTTTCTTTAAACTTTATTTTTCCGTTTTCAATCGTCAAGATTACAATGCTTTTTTCAGCATTGCGATTGGCATCCATCGTGATCGTGCCGGAGACTCCTGGAAAATCTTTTGTTTGAGCTAAGGCATCCCGAATTTTGGTGGGGTCTTCTGAATTGGCGCGTTTCATTGCATCGAAAAGAATATTGGCGCTATCATAACCTAAAACCGCCATGGCATCAGGAGTCACACCATATTTTTTCTTAAATTTTTCGATAAAATTTTGGATGATGGGATTAGGATCATCGCTTGCGTAATGATTGGTGTAATAAGAACCTTCGACGGCTTTTCCGCCAATCTCAATGGTTTTCGAAGAATCCCAACCATCGCCTCCCATCAGAGGCACGTTTAAACCAAGCTCACGCGCTTGACGGGCAATTAATCCCACTTCGGTGTAATAACCGGGAATATAAATTCCATCCGGGTTTTCGGCTTTAATCGCCGTGAGCTGAGCGCGAAATTCAATGTCGCCTTCGGAATAAGATTCGACCGCAACAATTTTTCCGCCCAATTCTTTAAAAGTTTTTTCAAAAAAATCCGCCAAGCCCACGGAGTAATCATTTTTAATATCTTTCAAAACAGCCACATTGCGAAGTTTGAGATTATTGTAGGCAAATTTTGCCATCGAAGAGCCTTGAAAGGTATCGACGAAGCAAGCCCGGAAAATATAATCGCCTACTTCAGTGACTTTTGGATTGGTAGAAGCCGGTGAGATCATCGGAATTTTAGCGCGTTGAGCTTCGGGGGCAGCGGCTAAACTCCGCGAAGAAGCGACTTCACCAATTACCGCTTTCACTCCATTTTGTTTAATGAGTTTCAATACAGCGGTTTTGGCTTCTTCGGGTTTGCTTTGATCATCTTCGGTCAAAACTTTTATTTTTTTACCGAGAAATCCGCCTTGTGCATTCATTTCTTCAGTCGCCAGCTCAATGCCTTTGTGCGTGGATTGGCCAAACGTGGCGGTTCCACCCGTTAAACTACCATACTCACCGATTAAAAAAACATTCGTGTCTTTTTTACAAGACGTTGTGGAGAGAATTAGAATAAATAAGCAACAGAAAAACTTTAAAGTTTTCGTCATGGATAAACCTCATCTTGAAAATGGATAATAGACTCGAAACTGTTTTGAATATGCCGGCTTGCAGAAGGGGAGGCAAGAAGAAAGTATTTCAAACAAGTGAAGAAAGAGCGGGTTTTATTAGAAACTAAGCACACGAGAAGACAGGGTAAGGCCCACACTTCCTTGCCACATTTGGGTATGGCTTATGGGATCCATCATCCACCGGGCGCCGGCGACAATGCCCCATTCCGAATACCGGTTGGAGGCATCGAAAGTATAACGGAGCTGAAGTCCTGCTCCGACGAGCGGATGGGTTTCATCAACGGGTGCTCCATAGCCTAACCCGCCAAAGCCTTGGAGTTCGGCTCTGAAGTTGGGATGATCGGGAGTGGCGATCCCTAATTGCAAAAGTGTTTGTCCACCCCAAGGGTAGAAACCCGTTTGAAAAAATCCGGCAGTAAAATTGGGAGCGCTTCTAGAAGTGGTGCGAACTTGTGCAGCAATTCCTAGCCCCGCTTGAACTGGAGTATTAGAATGAGGGGTATGGTTGGCTACTGTATTCACTTGGATTTCTGTAGTGAAAGAACTTCGATGATGAG
>CAYWGE010000194.1:0-4060 GCA_964457215.1 uncultured Pseudomonadota bacterium | reverse complement strand
TGGTGGGAGAATATCCACCTGGGACGATTATGGGGATCATATATTTCACGTACTAGAGAATTCAACTCTTTCGAAGACAACCCAAAATGGCAGTGTACTGCATTGGTATGAACCTGATAATTCTGTTGCGTGGGAGCATCCATTAACCGGTCAAAGAGGGTCGGCTTATCAGCCGTATGTTGAGTTGGGTAACGATGGGAGCGGTGGTGTAATGTACAACGGAAAAGAATATTTTGATAGTAAATAAAAGAAATTTATATGACTAATCAAATGCTATTTCTTGAGCTCATGAGTCAAGAAATAAAATGGGCGATAGGCGCCACCCAGGCTTTAAAGTTCAGTCTCAATACGGTTCAATCTGATCAGGTCTACGAAAAAATCCACCTCATGCGCGAAGCGGGTGTGACCGAGTTTGCGCGCTCAGATTTTTCCGAGGGAGAACTGGAAATACTCAAAAAAATCATCCTCTGTTGGCTCGAAGAAATACGGCTTTACACGGAGAACGGCGACTTTTCCATTGTTTCCCTGGGGAATACCAAAGAAGATCTATTGGAATTGCAAAAAATAATCAGCGAAAAATAAAAATATGGATTACAGGAAGGGAGAAATGGGAGTTTGTATAGGTCAAATCCCAACTTTGAAAAGGCAATTAGTGGACACGATGCGGCTTATGATAATAACTAATTTATTCATATGAATGACAAAGGATTAGAAAATAATTTGGGCGGGTGGTTATACCAAGCACCTGAGAAATATTTTAGCGATGCTGATTTTTTAGACGAAGAAAAATTACAGCATATTCTGTACGGAGTTTTTATTGAGCACGAAGGTGTAATAAATGCATCGGGCTTTGAATTCATAAAGGAGCATTATGGTGCCGATTACATAGCGAAATATTTTTTCTCTCATCATTCGAGCGCAATGGCGCTGAACGATTTTCAGGATTTTGTGGATTTTTTCCTAAAACAAGAGGAAGAAGCCACAAGATCTCCAGAAGAAGCAATTAAGAACTTAGATTCAAAGTATGATAACACTTAAAGGAAATTCGTCTATCACTTACTGAACGCATATCCGCAGTATTGATCGAGGGACTGCGTTTGAAAGGTTAAATAACATAAAAGGTTATTTTGACAATAAACACTGAATGAGCCTTGCTTAAATAAAAAAAAATATGACGGAAAAAACTTTAGCAGTCTCTAAACATCAAAATATTCTCCTCCCATTAAGAGAGATGCTCCTTTTCTCTTTTGGGGTTAACGTCAGTCAGCTTGAGAGGTTCAAGATTAACCCTAAATTTACTGAGTTTATATTTAGCAAAATAGATTCGGCCCTAAAAAATAATCTGCAAGCAATATCTTTCTCTCTGGAAGAAATCGAAGAGATCCATTCAACGATGAAGCTTTTTGAGGAAAGTATTAAACGATCGCCTTCCTCTGGAGATTTTGAGACCATTGTTGGATATCCAATTTCAGTATTGGATGATATTCGTGATATCTTTCCTTTTCATCGATAAAATAGGTTACCACGTCGTAAACAAACGTGCGCATCCGGCCCACAAGGCGACAATCTCGCAGAAATAACCGGATCAGGAAGTTCCTTCACAATAAGTACCCTTCACACCGATCATCTCGGTTCAACTCTGCTGAAGAAATGTACGATACTGCTTTGAAAATAATTAGCATTGAAAATCAAGTAAAATTATTTTTTAATAATCGAAATGAATGCTTAAAAGCCTCAGATTTTAGCATGGAAGATAAACCAAAGCAGTTGTAAATTCTTTAATCCAAAAACAGGCGATGTATGGGAAAGCTTATCTCGATAGATTAAAATAAACCCGTACAATATATGCAGAATAGTGATATTTTATTGTTATTAGATCAATCGATTGCTTATCTGGCACTAGCAGCTCCAGATCATTTGTTGGAATCATTTAATTTAAATCGAGATGATCTAAAAAGGATCCTGGACAGGATAGGGGTGTTACAAGAAGAGGGGCGAGAGTATGGAAGTTTTTTGTTCAGCGAAAATGAATTAGCTCTAATAAAGAAAGTTATAAACTACTGGCTAAAGGACATTGCTGATCACCAGGGCGGCGGAGACTTTTGTTCTGTTACAGGCTACCAAGAAAAAGATCTTCTAGAACTTCAAAAGAGTATGTAGATAATATGAATAGTTTTTTGTATATGATCGATGCCATGATAGCGGAAAATGGCGGAACCATTGATTACCGCAACCGCGGTTTAAATAGTACGGATCTTGAAAAACTTTTAGAGAAAGTACGTTATTTACGAGGCGACGGAAACGAAAGCTTCTATCCAGTTGATTTTGACGTATATGAGATTGGCATGATCCGGGGCATGATTGAATGCTGGTTGGATGACATAGAGAAGTATCCACCGGAAGGTGAATTCACAATTATTTCTCGAGGACATCCGGTAGCCGATCTTCTTGAACTGCAAAGATTAATCAAATGATATAGATTAGAAAAGTCGATTACTTTTTACATGGATTGAACCAATATGAATAGTGTCCCCTTGGCTTCGTGTAGAGTCTGTGGATATAAGTTCGATGCCTTCCGTCCCTGGGGTAAAGATGCAACCATTCCCTCATTTTATTATTGCCCATGCTGTTTTGTTGAATTTGGTTTTGATGATGTCAATGAGTCAATAATCCAAAAACAGAGAAGAGCATGGATAATGAGGGGATTTGATTGGTATGAACCATCAAAGATGCCGCAAAACTGGTCCCCGGTCGAACAGCTCAAAAATATAGGCGTTCATCTTACACAAGACGATATAGAAAAGATACAGAAGCAGTAAAGAAAAATAAAGTATTGATATGAATAAAGATTTCTCCAACATTCTTTTGGGATATCGCGACTATAATCAAGATGAGATATACGGGAAAGACATCGAAACTATCGATATTGCAGCTGACTGGATAGATAACTTGTGGGACGGAACAGCTGACACCACGAAAGAGTTCTGGGACTTTTTAGAGCAAAGATACGGCATCCAAGCCACTATTGATAAGATGAAAGAAAAGTATCCAGGTTTTCCATATTACGGCGATCGATCCCCTGAACTTTTAGAAAAACAAATAAGAACATACTTTGATCAGCGTGATTTACGAATGAAGGCTGCACAATTTACCGATGTACAGATACCGCAAGTAAATAATTCTGAGCTGCCAAGTAAGGGTTGATTTAAAAACCGATTGCGGCCAGTCAACCCAGCTCTCACCGACAAGTCTTTCTTTAAAGGTAAATAAATTATGCCTGATCAGAATTATTGGAATCAAATAGCCGTCGAATTACAAAACATCATCTTTCTGCTACGTAATGCTATAACCGCAGACGAAAAAACAATAGCCGAAGAATATCTTTTTTACAACGAACTAGGTCTTTGTTATGACATTCTGGTCTCTGTTGCAGAAAAAAACAAAGATCAAGTACCTGACGATATTTGGAGCAGGTTAGCTCGTATAAGTGAAAAATTCGCCCAGTAGGGGTTACCAAGGCGACAATCTCGCAGAAATCACCGGATCAGGAAGCTCCTTCACAATAAGCACCCTTCACACCGATCATCTCGGTTCAACCGCTGTCATCTCCAACTCCTCTGGCGCTATGTCCTCCCTCATGGACTACCACGCCTACGGAAACACTCGTCTCACCTCAGGCTCCACCGACCAAAAGACCTTCATCGGCCAATACACCGACAGCGAAACCTCCCTCTCCTACCTCAACGCCCGCTACTACGACCCCGCCCGAGGCCAGTTCTTGAGTGAGGACAGTGTATTCTTGGGAATGGGAGCAGGGGATTCCAAATCCATGCTCGCATTGATGGTTGATCCACAGAGTTTCAATAGCTATTCATATGCAAGAAATAACCCACTTTCGGAGTCTGATCCAACCGGAAGATCTATATGGTCACAGGCAAAGAGCTTCGGAGTCGGTGTAGTTAAGGGAGCCGCTATAGCAGGAGTCGCAGCGGCGGTAATCGCCTTAGCCCCCATAGAAATCCCAGCCGTTCTTGCCGCCGGAGTAGGTGCTATCGGGGTT
>CAYWGE010000193.1:0-4109 GCA_964457215.1 uncultured Pseudomonadota bacterium | reverse complement strand
GACCGGGCAAACAGGGCAACAAGGCCAACAGCAAGGTGGACAAACTGGGCAAACGGCACAACAACAACGTCCCGCGGGCCAGCAAGGGCAACAAGGCGGACAGACGGGGCAAACCGGACAGACAGGACAGCAAGGCCAAGATGCGCGCACCACCCAACTCCAAACTTTTGGAAGAGGACTTGCCTACCAAGATATACAAGCGGGACATGCCGGGCAACGAGGCTCTCAATTTCCTAACACGGCAGAGGGAAATACCGCCCGACAAGCTTATTGGGAAGTTACGACCCGTTATGCGGGTTTAGGCAACGGCACTCTTCTTCGCGATCAATTGATCCACGATGGCGTCGCAACCCCTCATCAGGTCGGCAACAATACCCCCATTATCGGATATACTATTCATGCAAACCGCCCCCTTCCTGGCCAGGGCGGAAGTCACCAACCCGCGGAGGATGGCCACGGTGGAGGAACTCCGAATCCTGCTTATTCAGGAGCTAAAGGTGCTTATATTCCCGCCGATGATAACGATATGGGAGGCGGTGGCCCCGCTGGCTTAGCTGGACTCGGAAGAGGAAGTGAAATTTATATTCCTGCGGATGACAATGACAATGGAGGAAACCCTGCAGGCATTCGAGGAGGGATGAATAACGGTGCCGCAATCTGGCGCGATCAAAATGATTCTGTAGGTGGCCCTGGCGGCGTCATTATGGGCGCCCCCGCCCAAGCCCCTGCAGCAGCGGCAGCGCCTTCTGGCAAAACAGCTGCCCCGAGTACGGGCATTGTGGATACCGTCTTAAACTTCTTTGGAATAGGAAGCACGGTACAAGCGCCAGGACAAACCAATAATCAGAACAATTCCAATTAAACAACCTCGGCCACCTGGTACCAAACGACCTTTTGGTACCAGGTGAATTTATATTAATCGGCGCTATCGAAAATATCCAAAAGAGCCCTTTTTTCAAGAGGGCTCTTTTTTATTCTGGGTCTTGTCTTCCGATAGCGGCTTATGCAATAGGCGCTTGCGATAGAGAGTATTAATGCAACTCCCAATTGAAATATTAAATGGCTAAAGAACTTTTAATTCGATTTAATGACCAGGTTTCCCATTTATCCGCAAATCAAGCGGAAGATTTCCTCTACCTTCTTCAAAGAAATGAGATTTTCAGTCCGAGCGATACAGCCCAGATTCTTCAACGAGGTATCCTAGATTTTCAAACTGTTGTAGACCGCTTCGATCGAGATAAAGATCATCATTTATCGTTCGAAGAGTTTGCCACTAGTCCAATGGGGAGAAGCTTCCAGGACTTACCTCAATTCATTCAATGGACCGAGCGTTTAGGCGTTGAGGATATTTTCCAAGGTTTTATTCAAAGTAGCCGGGAAGTAAGTGCCCAATCGGCAAACATGATTTGGGAGAGTAATCCCACCTGGATTATGTTCCGTGCCTTTGAAGATTTAAATATCCTAAAATCCGTGCCCGTCCAGAATGATGCCTGTTTTTGGCGATATCTTTTTTATCAATTAGGCTCTGTGGTTTATTTTTATACCCCTGAGCCGCTTCGTTTTGAGCCCAACATCCTTCGTTATGCATTGACCGCCGCAACCCGTCCCCACGACTTCGAACAAATATTCAACGCATCTCAGAGCAGTCGCTCTTTCCAGACACTTATCCAGGACGAATCTTTTTTTAGGGATTCTGTGCGTACCAATCCCCGAGTTGCCGCATTACTCCCCCCTCGTTTATTGCAAAATCGCACATTCTTGCTCTCGCTGTGTCGGTTGAATTTTAACGTTCTTTCCTACTTGCCTTCGGATCAAGTAGCTTCTCTTTGGGAAGAGCTTAAACAAGAAGCAAATGGCAATATTTCCTCTCCTTCACTCCCCTTCACTTCTCTCAGAGCGGGGTCTCAAGGTTCCCACATTTCCAGTTATCCCGAACTGCTCGCTCGACTTAAAAATTGTGGAATGAGCGAAACAGGGCGTTTGCACAATCTGCAAGCAGCGTTTAATTTAATCGCTAGTCAAGAGAGGGGCGATTCTCGGCCAATCATTTATCTTTTATATCCGGATTCCAGTGGTGATTCTAATAATGCTTTTTTAGCAGCGCCGGACTTGGACAATCTACTTCTTAACAGCAGCACTCATTACCGTTTTGTTTATTTCGAAGCAAAAACACCCGAGCAAGTATTTAGGCAGCTGCAGGATTTTTCTGAACGATTTTCAGACTCTCAAGCCTCTAGAAATGCAAGTCTACTCTTGATGACTCATTTAGGTGAAGAGGGAATGGTTCTTTCTAGGGATGCGAACGGAGGCGCTCAATATTTCAATGCCTCCCATTTTTCTTCTACTCAGAACTTCACCCCTTATATTTCGGGAACTGTATATTTGTCGGGATGTTCGGCGGGAAGATATTTAGCCCGCGATTTGGCGATTCAAAACCCTGGGCTTACTGTCGTTGGGCCCGATCGCTATTTCGAAGGCGCTGAAATCTTTTTTGATGTGAATGGAAAATTAACTTTAACACCGCGCGGATTTGAATCTTTCTTATTTTATAAGCAATGATTCAAAACAAATTCCGCCGCTTTTAAAGTCCTCTCAATTTCCCTCTCACCATGACTAAGCGATACAAACCATGCTTCATAAGCAGAAGGCGGAAGATAAATCCCCTGCTCTAACATTCCGTGGAAAAACTTTTTAAATTTTTCAGTGTCGGAGGCCATGGCGTCCTCTAAATTTTCGACTGGTTTTGCAGAAAAGAAAATTCCGAGCATCCCGCCGATAGAAGGCGCTTGAAGCGCGATCCCTTTTTTCGCCGCGATTTTTTCAAGACCCTTCGCTAATTTTTGGGTCTGTTTTTCTATTTTTTTAAACGCGCCTTTTGCCGTTACTAGCCCAATCGTTTCAATGCCCGCACACATCGCTAAAGGATTGCCCGACAAAGTTCCCGCCTGATACACCGGGCCTAGGGGCGCTAGCAGATTCATAATCTCTGCACGCCCTCCAAATGCGCCCACAGGGAGGCCTCCTCCAATCACTTTGCCTAAAGTTGTTAAATCCGGTTGAATCTTATATTTTGCTTGAGCACCGCCTAAGGCCACTCGAAATCCTGTCATCACTTCATCAAAAATGAGTAAGGCATTGTGCTCAGTGCAGAGTGTGCGGAGATCTGACAAAAAAGAATCGGTGGGAAGAATCAAGCCGCTATTTCCAACAACCGGCTCAATAATGACGCAGGCGATTTGATTTTTATTTGCGTCAAAAATCTTCTGAACTGCGTCAAAATTATTGTAAGGTGCAGTAAGAGTGTGGCGTGCAAAATCTTCGGGAACTCCCGCACTCGTGGGGATGCCAAAGGTAAGCGCCCCGCTACCGGCCTTAACCAAAAGACTATCGGCATGCCCATGATAACACCCTTCAAATTTTAAAATTTTATCACGTTTCGTAAAGGCGCGCGCCAAACGCAAGGCACTCATTACTGCTTCTGTTCCAGAACTCACCAATCGCAGTTTTTCTAAGCTCGGATAATATTTTTGAATGAGTTTGCCTAATACTGTTTCATGGAGATTCGGAGCACCATAGCTTGTTCCGAAGCTGGCTGCTTTTTGAATACTTCGAACCACTTTGGGATGCGCATGCCCCACAATCATCGGCCCCCACGACCCCACGTAATCAATATAAGCATTCCCATCCACATCATAAAGATAAGCCCCCTTCGCTCGCGCAAAAAAGCGAGGGGTGCCTCCCACCGATCGAAAGGCGCGAACGGGGCTATTGACGCCACCGGGAAATATCTTTTGAGCTGTTTGAAAGGCCTTTGCTGATTTTAATGTTTTCATTTCTCACCCTTTATGAAAGGAATCATTTTTTTTCAAAAGAAAAGATGAATACTTATACTGCAATTTTTTTTGCCACTCCGTCTGAAATGCGTTTTACTAAAAAACGCCTCAAGATTTCTTCTCGTATCTTAGGGGAAGGTTTTACGCTTTATGTTGTAGACTCTCCTCATTCCCCCCTCCTTCTGGTTCAAACAGGGATTGGCCCTCTCTTAGCCCAAAAAGCGGGGGATTATATTTTTAAAAATTTCCCCCTTCGAGAAGTTTGGGTTTTTGGCC
>CAYWGE010000192.1:2018-4119 GCA_964457215.1 uncultured Pseudomonadota bacterium | reverse complement strand
CGGCGTTGGCAACTCGTCAGCAATGCTCACATACTTTCCAGTATGCTCCGCTTGCCTCCTCTTTGCTGCCTTGCATCTGATACTTTCTCAATCACCTTTAAGTTTTCAAATAACTGCTACAAAAATATTACAAACAACAGAAACCAACTGCTTAAAAACTTTTCGCGTTATTTTTTCTTTGATTCGGGTTGGGAAGCGGGAGTGGATTCGGCTCCGGCTTTGCTCTCCGCTTGGGATTCCGCGGGTTGGGTCGTGGGGGCGGTAAACGGAATTTTCACGCCTTCTAAGACCGATGAAGAAGCCCGATTCTTCGAAAAATTTGCGAGGTAAATGCTTGTGAGTAAGAAAATAACCGCTGCGGCTGTAGTGAGTTTTGAAAGAAAAGTTGCGGCACCGCGCGCACCGAAGACGGTTTGTGAAGAACCCCCGAAGGTGGCTCCGATATCTGCGCCTTTACCCGCTTGAAGCAGAATCACAATGATCATAAAAATACAAACTAAGAAATGAATTGCTAAAATAAGTGCTGCCATATTTTCTTCCAGTCAATTTTTTCTACCTCCCCTTACTCCCTCCTTACAAAGGAGGGGAAGGGGGAGGTCAAATTATTCTGTTATTCCCAGCCGAGCGATTCTTGCGAATTGGTCGGGCTGAAGGGAGGCCCCTCCTACCAGAAGTCCATCGATATGGGAAGCCTCTAGTAATAGGGCGGTGTTTTCGGGTTTTACCGAGCCACCGTATAAGAGTCGAATGTTATTTGCAGTGGGGGCATCATACATTTTTGCCAAAAAATTCCGAATAAACGAATGAACTTCGCCGGCTTGAGCGGGGGTAGCGGTGTTGCCGGTGCCGATGGCCCAAACAGGCTCATAGGCAATCACAAAGTTTTCAAGATCGTGCATACCCAACTCACGTAAACCCTTGCGGAGCTGGTTTTCGAGCACTTGAAAGGTTTTGTTTTCGCGGCGCTCGGCCTCGTTTTCTCCAATGCAAAAAATAGGGGTGAGTTCGGCATTAAGAGCCGTCTGTAATTTTTTATTTATGATTTCATCGGTTTCACCGAAGTATTTACGACGCTCCGAATGGCCTAAAATCACATAGTCACAACCCACATCTTTTAAGAAGGAGGCAGAAATTTCGCCCGTGTAGGCGCCTTCTTCTTCCCAAAAGCAGTTTTGGCCGGCGAGTTTAAGAGGGGTTTCTTGAGTTAAGACCCACACGGAATAAAGAGAAGTATAAGGAGGCGCCAACACAACTTCGGCATTTGGTGTTTCGCCGATCAAATTCTTTAAAGTGGTGACGAGCTTAATTGCATCTCCCACGGTATTGAACATTTTCCAATTACCCACAATCAACGGCTTCCGTGTGTCCATTCATCCCCCTTCCAGAGCTTTAAGGCCTGGTAGAATTTTTCCTTCTAAACACGCTAAGGTGGCTCCGCCGCCAGTAGAAATATGGGAAATTTTATCTGCCACTCCCGATTCCATCACGGCAGAAGCCGAATCGCCTCCTCCTACTACGCTCAAAGCATTGGCTTTGGCTATTGCTTTTGCAATGGCTAAGGTTCCTTCATTAAAAGGAGGGATTTCATACACGCCCATAGGGCCGTTCCAGATAATGGTTTTGGCTTCGATAATTTTTCGGGTGAAATTTTCGATGGTTTTAGGGCCGATGTCTAAGCCCATCATATCCGCGGGGATCGAATCTTCGACCACACTCGGGCTGATTTGTTTTTCAACTTTAAGCGCTGCGCGGTGATCGACAGGTAATAAAATGGGAATACCTTTTAATTTAGCTCTTTGTAGAAATTTTGCGGCCAGATGGAGTTTGCTTTCTTCAACTAAAGACTTTCCAACTTCAACGCCACTGGCTTTGAGAAAAGTATAAGCCATGGCGCCGCCAATCAGTAGGGCATCGGCTTTATTGAGTAAATATTCCACCACTCCTAATTTATCGCTTACTTTGGCGCCACCTAAAATCGCGACAAAGGGATGCTCGGGGTTTTGGAGCACGCGCGAGAGATAGTTGACTTCTTTTTCGACTAAAAATCCAACGCCTTTGAGTTTAAAATTTTTGACCATGCCTTCGGTGGAGGCATGGGCCC
>CAYWGE010000192.1:0-2008 GCA_964457215.1 uncultured Pseudomonadota bacterium | reverse complement strand
AGATTGTTCACCTTCAGGTTGATTAATCAGGTAATCGTTGATATAAACTTCGGCTAAACTGGCCAATTTTTCAGAAAAAACGGCATCGTTTTTTTCTTCTTCGGCATGAAAACGCAGATTTTCTAAGAGAATCACTTCGCCTTCGCGCATTTCGCCGCAAAGTTTTTTGACCGCATCGCCAATACAATCTTCGGGTAAAATCACATCCTTTCCCAATATTTTGGAGAGGTGTTCAGCTACCGGCAATAAGGAGTATTTAGCATTGCGTGTACCTTTAGGACGCCCCAAATGAGAGGCTAAGATGAGCTTTGCGTTTTGAGAAAGGGCGTATTGAATCGTGGGCAGCACGGCTTTAATGCGTGTGTCGTCAATAATTTGGCCGTCAACTAACGAAACATTAAAATCGACTCTTAAAAAAACTTTCTTTTTGGCAATGGGAAGATCGGCAATAGTTTTGATCATAGAAGAAAATCTCTTATAAGGTCTTAGCCATATATTCGCTCAGTTCTACCATGCGTTGAGAAAAACCAGTTTCGTTGTCGTACCAAGAGACTGCTTTGATGAGATTTCCTTCAACAACCGCTGTGCAAAGAGCATCAATGGTGGATGAAGAAGGGTTTCCGTTATAGTCAATCGAGACTAACGGCTCTTCGGTATAAGCTAAAATTCCTTTGAGAGAACCTTCCGCGGCTTTTTTAAGGGCTTGGTTGACTTCGGCAACCGAGGTATTTTTTTCGGTTTCACAAACGAAATCGACTAACGAAACATTGGGAGTCGGCACCCGCACGGAAAATCCATCAATCTTCCCTTTGAGCTCTGGAATGACTAAGCCAATAGCTTTGGCTGCTCCGGTTGTTGTGGGAATTTGAGACAAGGCGCCTGCGCGAGCGCGGCGGACGTCTTTATGCGACACATCTAAAATGCGTTGATCATTGGTATAAGAATGAACTGTCGTCATTAGCCCTTTTTTTACTTTGAAATTTTCATGAAGCACTTTCACGACCGGTGCTAAACAGTTTGTGGTGCAGCTTGCATTCGAAACAAAGTGATGCGTTTGGGGATTGTAACTGCTGTGATTGACTCCCATCACCACCGTCAAATCAACGCCTTTGGCGGGAGCGGAGACGATGACTTTTTTAACGGAACCTTTGAGATGGCCCGCACATTGTTCTTTATCGGTAAAAATACCGCTGCATTCTAAAACAATTTCGGTTCCAAATTTGCTCCAATCCGAACTCGCGGGATCTTTCCAACTTTGAACGGGTATTTTTTTGCCTTCGACCACGATGGCATTTTCTTCAGCACGGACTTCTCCTTTGAAGATTCCATGAACTGAATCGTATTTAAAAAGATGAGCTAAGATTTGAGGCGAAGCAATGTCGTTGATGACGGCTACTTCGAGTGGAGATTTGCTTTCGAAAAAGCGGCGAAGCACGGTGCGGCCGATACGTCCAAAACCGTTAATTCCTATTTTTCTGCCCATGTTAAAGATCCTTTATCGCTAAACAAGAAGACTAAAGTCTTCTTTCGGAAAATCTTACGAATATTAAGATGTTTATTGTTTGCTCTTTCGAGGTAATTTTACCCTCGATTTCAAGAGGGAAGTCGAATAACCAAGAATAAAAAAACTGTCAATTAGTAGTTACCAGGAGTCAGGCGTTCGCCATCTTTATGGATTTTTGTGTTTCTTTACTTTAAATTATGAACTTTTCAAGTTACTACCCCGTCTATCTAAAAATAGAATGAAGGGCCTGACGTGAAATTATTTTCTACCATTACCATCCTATTTTTTATCGTTTTCATAATTCCTGTATCTGCTCGTGCCGATGAAAAACTCAGTTGGGAAGATTGCATTAATTTGACAGTGATGCACAACCCTGAGCTCGCGGCTGCGCATGAGCTCGTGAATAAGGCCAGGGCCGAACGCAAGGGGGCTATGACAGGCTTTTTGCCGGTGCTTTCTGGGAATGTGGGTTATAATGCCGCCAATTCAGCGATTGTGAGCGGT